>JBDIAM010000111.1:0-10322 GCA_039812445.1 Piscicoccus intestinalis
GCCCTGGCCGCCGAGCCGGCCGAAGCCCCGGTCGAAGCGCCGGCCGCATCACACGGCGACCCACACAACGGCCCACTCGTGCTCGTCGCGTGCAGTGGTGGCTCCGACTCCCTGGCCCTGGCGGCGGCGACGGCCTTCGAAGCCCCCCGCGCGGGCCTGCGCGCCGGGGCCGTCGTCGTCGATCACGGCCTGCAATCGGGCTCGGCGCAGGTCGCCGAGCGCGCGGCGACGGCCTGCCGCGACCTGCTCCTGGAGCCGGTGCGCGTCACGCGGGTCGACGTGACCGCCCGCGGAGCCGGGCCCGAGGCCGCCGCCCGCGAGGCCCGCCTCGCCGCCCTGGAGCGGGTCGCCGACGAGCTGGGCGCGCACGCCGTACTCCTCGGGCACACCCGCGACGACCAGGCCGAACAGGTGCTGCTCGGGCTGGCCCGCGGGTCGGGCGCGCGCTCCCTGGCCGGCATGCCCGCGAGACGCGGCAGGCTGCTGCGGCCGTTCGTCGCGTCCGGCCTCGACCGCGCCACGACGCACGCGGCGTGCGCGCAGCAGGGCCTGACGCCGTGGCACGACCCGCACAACGACGACCCGCGCTACGCCCGGGTGCGCGCTCGCGCCCTCGTAGATCGCCTGGAGGCCGAGCTCGGGCCTGGCGTGGCCGCCGCCCTGGCCCGCAGCGCCGATCTGCTGCGGGCCGACGACGATGCCCTCACCGGCTACGCCCGCGCCGAGCTCGCCGCGTTGCCGGTGGCCGGGCCGTGGCCGGTCGCCGACCTGCTGCGGCCGCCCGCCGCCGTGCGCGGCCGGCTGGTGCGTCTGCTGTGCGCGCGGGCCGGTGCGGGCCGCCTGAGCCGCACCCATGTCGAGGCGATCGAGGCGTTGTTGGCCGCCGCGGACCGTGGACCGGCCTCGTTGCCGGGAGGCTGGACGGTGAACCGGTCGGCGGACCGGCTCCATCTCGCGGCGCCCGGTCGGGTTGAATAGCGGCAGGCGACCCGGGGCAGCGGGTGCGCAGCCGCAGAGATGTCCGACGAGTACGCCACGGCAGACCAGACACGGGAGACACGGTGGACACCGAACACATGGGCTCGGACCTGGAGAAGGTGCTGCTGACGCAGGAGCAGATCTGGGACCGACTCGACGAACTGGCTCAGCAGATCTGGGCCGATTACGAGGGCAAGGACGTGCTGCTCGTCGGCGTGCTCAAGGGGGCGGTGCTCGTCATGGCCGACCTCATGCGGGCGCTGCCGGGCACGGTGCCGATGGACTGGATGGCGATCTCCTCGTACGGCTCGGGCACGAAGAGCTCGGGTGTCGTGCGCATCCTCAAGGACCTCGACACCGACATCACCGACAAGCACGTGCTGATCGTCGAGGACATCGTCGACTCCGGCCTGACGCTGAGCTGGATCAAGGCGAACCTCGCCTCGCGGCACGCCGCCAGCGTCGAGGTCTGCACCCTGCTGCGCAAGCCCGACGCGGCCAAGGTCGAGGTCGACGTGCGCTACGTGGGATTCGACATCCCCAACGAGTTCGTCGTCGGGTACGGCCTCGACTATGCCGAGCGGTATCGCAACCTGCGCTGCGTGGGCACACTGGCTCCGCACGTGTACTCGTGACGACGACGACGGGCGAGCCGACCGCAGGAACACGCCGGTCAACGCGGACGTTGCGCATTGATGGATCGTCGGCCGGACCCGACGACGAACGAGGACGATGAGGAAGGACCGGGGCGGCTTCGCTCCGAAACATCGATGAATGTGAAGCGGATTCTCAAGCAACCCCTGCTGTGGGTGCTGCTCGTGTTCGTGGGTCTGATGCTGGCGCTGAACCTCACCAGCGACACCGAGTATCAGCGCGTCGACACGTCGCAGGCGGTGCAGCTCATCAACGGGGGCCAGGTCTCCAAGGCGGAATTCACCGGCGACGACCGGATCGACCTGACGCTGAGCAGCCCGCAGACCGTCGGCGAGGCCCAGAACGTCGACAAGGTCTACACGCTCTACGTGCCGCAGCGCGGTGAATACCTCACGCAGCTCGTGCGCGAGCACGCGCCGGCGCAGGGGTACAACGACGAGCCGCCGCAGACGACCTTCCTCGGCTCGCTGCTGATGAACCTGCTGCCGATCATCATCCTCATCGCGCTGTTCTGGTTCCTCCTCTCGCGCATGCAGGGCGGCGGCGGCCGCATCATGCAGTTCGGCAAGTCCAAGGCCAAGCTCGCCAGCAAGGACATGCCCAAGGTCACCTTCGCCGACGTCGCCGGCGCCCAGGAGGCCGTCGAGGAGCTCACCGAGATCAAGGAGTTCCTCTCCGAGCCGGCCAAGTTCCAGGCCGTCGGCGCGAAGATCCCCAAGGGCGTGCTGCTGTACGGCCCGCCCGGCACCGGTAAGACCCTGCTGGCCCGCGCCGTGGCCGGGGAGGCCGGGGTGCCGTTCTACTCGATCTCCGGCTCCGACTTCGTCGAGATGTTCGTCGGTGTCGGCGCCTCCCGCGTGCGCGACCTCTTCGAGCAGGCCAAGGCCAACAGCCCCGCGATCGTCTTCGTCGACGAGATCGACGCCGTCGGCCGGCACCGCGGAGCCGGTCTCGGAGGCGGTCACGACGAGCGCGAGCAGACGCTCAACCAGCTGCTCGTCGAGATGGACGGCTTCGACGTCAAGACCAACGTCATCCTCATCGCCGCGACCAACCGGCCCGACATCCTCGACCCGGCGCTGCTGCGCCCGGGCCGCTTCGACCGCCAGATCGCCGTCGAGGCCCCCGACATGATCGGGCGGCACAAGATCCTCGAGGTGCACGGCCGCGGCAAGCCGCTGGCCCAGGGCGTCGACCTGCTCGCCGTCGCGCGCCGGACCCCCGGCTTCACCGGCGCCGACCTGGCCAACGTGCTCAACGAGGCCGCGCTGCTCACCGCGCGCTCCAACGCCCAGCTCATCGACGACCGCGCCCTCGACGAGGCCATCGACCGCGTCGTCGCCGGCCCGCAGAAGCGCACCCGGATCATGAGCGCCAAGGAGAAGAAGATCACCGCCTACCACGAGGGCGGGCACGCCCTGGTCGCGGCGGCGCTCAACCACACCGACCCGGTGAGCAAGGTGACGATTCTGCCGCGCGGTCGCGCGCTGGGCTACACGATGGTGCTGCCCGCCGACGACAAGTACTCCACGACCCGCAACGAGATGCTCGACCAGCTGGCCTACGCCCTCGGCGGGCGCGTCGCGGAGGAGATGATCTTCCACGACCCGACGTCCGGGGCCGCGAACGACATCGAGAAGGCCACCGACCTGGCCCGCAAGATGATCACCCAGTTCGGCATGAGCGAGCGGATCGGCGCGATCAAGCTCGGGCAGAGCCAGGGCGAGGTCTTCCTCGGCCGCGACATGGGTCACCAGCGCGACTACTCCGAGGGCCTGGCCGCGGTCGTCGACGAGGAGACCCGCCGGCTCATCGAGTCCGCCCACGACGAGGCCTGGCACGCGCTCAACGACAACCGGGACGTGCTCGACCACCTCGTGCTGGAGCTGCTCGAGAAGGAGACGCTGAACGCCGAGGCGCTCGCGCAGATCTTCGCGCCGGTGCACAAGCGGCCGGTCCGCCCGGTGTGGCTGTCCAGCGACCGCCGCACGGTCAGCGACTCCCCGCCGGTGCTCACCCCGGCCGAGCGCGCCGCCCTGGAGCGCGGGGAGAACCCGGACGAGCTCGGCGCGGAGCACGAGGAGCACCCCGTCTCGGAGACGATCGAGGTCCCCGGGGGTGGCCATGTCGACCCGTCCGCCGGCTGAGGCGGACGCATCGGAAG
Source organism: Piscicoccus intestinalis (assembly GCA_039812445.1). Taxonomy (GTDB): domain Bacteria; phylum Actinomycetota; class Actinomycetes; order Actinomycetales; family Dermatophilaceae; genus Kineosphaera; species Kineosphaera intestinalis_A. The sequence continues at coordinate 3,797 of JBDIAM010000111.1, forward strand.
GTGACCTCCTGCCGCGCCGGGTCGACCGCCCGCGGATCGAGGCCGCCGTCCGCGAGATCCTGCTCGCCATCGGGGAGAACCCCGATCGCGATGGGCTGCGGGACACCCCCGCCCGGGTCGCGCGCAGTTACGAGGAGATCTTCTCGGGGCTGAGCCAGGACCCGCAGGAGTTGCTCGCCACCCAGTTCGAGATCGACCACGACGAGATGGTGCTCGTGCGGGACATCGAGCTGTACAGCACGTGCGAGCACCACCTCGTGCCGTTCCACGGCGTCGCGCACATCGGCTACATCCCCTCGACCCGCGGGCGGGTGACCGGGCTGAGCAAGCTGGCCCGGCTCGTCGACGTGTACGCCCGCCGCCCGCAGGTGCAGGAGCGGCTGACGACGCAGGTCGCCGACGCGCTCGTCGAGCACCTGCAGGCCCGCGGCGTCATCGTCGTGCTCGAGTGCGAACACCTGTGTATGTCGATGCGCGGCGTGCGCAAGCCCGGCGCCCGCACGATCACCTCCGCGGTGCGGGGCATCCTGCGGCGACCGGCTACCCGCGCCGAGGCGATGAGCCTCGTGCTGCGCAGCAGTTCGCGGTGACCGCGATGACCACGCACGAGCGCGGCACCCCGCGCAATCCCGGCCGGGCCGGCCACGCTGCGACGCTCCCGACCTCCCCGCGGCGCACCGGCTCCGGGCCGCTGCTCATGGGCGTCATCAACGTCACGCCGGACTCGTTCAGCGACGGGGGCCGCTGGTACAGCGAGAGCAACGCCGTCGCGCACGGCGTGCAGCTCGCCGCGCAAGGCGCCGCCATCCTCGACATCGGGGGCGAGTCGACCCGACCCGGCGCCGCCCGCCCCGACGTCGAGGAGGAGCTGCGCCGCACGGTGCCGGTCATCCGCCGGCTCACCTCGGACGCCGGGCTGGGGAGCCTGCGCGTGACCGTCTCCATCGACACGATGCGAGCCCGTGTGGCCGCCGCCGCGATCGAGGCCGGTGCCCGCGTCGTCAACGACGTCAGCGGCGGGCTCGCCGACCCGGACATGGCGCGGGTCATCGCGCAGAGCGCCGACCTCGGGGTCGACTACGTCGCGATGCACTGGCGCGGGCACAGCGACCGGATGCAGCAGCGGGCCGTGTACGACGACGTCGTGCGCGAGGTCGGCGACGAACTGCTCGAACGCGTCGACGCGTTGGCCTCCGCCGGGGTCGACCCGGCCCGGATCGTGCTCGACCCCGGGCTCGGGTTCGCCAAGACCGCCGAGCACAACTGGACCCTGCTCGCCCACCTCGACCGGCTCGGGGCCCTCGGCTTCCGCGTGCTCGTCGGGGCATCCCGCAAGAGCTTCCTCGGTGCGTTGGAGGCGGGCGCCGACGGGTCGCCCGCGCCGCCGGAGCGTCGGGAGGCCGCCACCGCCGCGATCACCCTGCTGTGCGCGCAGGCCGGCGTGTGGTGCGTGCGGGTGCACGACGTCCAGATGTCGCGCAGCGTGCTGCGCGTCGCCGACGCCGTCGCCCGGCATGGCGGTCAGCCGGGTCAGCCGGGTCAGCCGGGTCGGCCTGGTCGCGCCGGTTCGGCTCACACCTCGGGGGAGCGCACGTGACCCGCTGCGACGTCGTCGAGCTGCGCGGGGTGCGCGCGAGTGGGAGGCACGGCGTGCTGGCCCACGAGAAGGTCGAGCCGCAGCCGTTCGTCGTCGACGTCGACCTCGAAACCGACCTGAGCTGGGCCGGAGCCAGCGACGCCCTCGTGGACACGACGAGCTACGCCGACGTGGCCGCCGACATCGTCGCCCGCATCACCGGCCCCGGGGTCGACCTCATCGAGCGCCTCGCGCACCTCATCGCCGGGGACTGCCTGCGGCACGAGCTCGTCGAGGCGGCCACCGTGACCGTGCACAAGCCGCAGGCGCCCGTCGGGGTGGACTTCGGAGACGTCGCCGTGCGGGTGCGTCGCGGCCAGGGCCGCACCGCCGTCGTCGCGCTCGGCGGCAACCTGCCCAGAGTCGGTTCCGACGTCGGAACCGAGGTCGGAACCGGAGCCGGCGGCGGAGTCGGCACGGGCGAGGTGGCGGGAGGCGTCGCCGACACCCTGGCGTCGGCCGCGCTCGCGCTCGACGCCCTGCCCGGCACGACCCTGCGGGCGCTCTCGCCGCTCGTGGCGTCCGACCCGATGCCGCTGCCGGCCGGCCCTGATGCTGCTGCGGCTGCCGGGGCCCCTGATGCTGCCGACGCCCCGCACGCCCCGGACGCGCTCGCCGGCGCCGCCGGACCCGGCTACCTGAACGCGGTGGCCGTGCTGCGCACCGACCTGCACCCGCGCACGCTGCTGGCCCGGCTCCACGAGATCGAGGCCGACCACGGGCGGACCCGCGCGCGGCGCTGGGGTCCGCGCACCCTCGACCTCGACCTCGTGCAGGTGCGCGGCGCCACCGGTTCGCTACGTCTCGACGGTCCCGTGCGGCTGCCGCACCCGGGCGCCGCCGAGCGGGCCTTCGTCATCGCCCCCTGGGCGTTCATCGAGCCGGAGGCGGTGCGCGAGTTTCTCGCCGCCGCAGGCGGTGCGGCGCCCGCGCTCGGCAGCGAGGGCGCCGACTCCCCGGGCGACGCCTCGAGCGACCTCCCGGCCGACCTCTCGGCAGTCACCGGTGGCCTGCGGCCGGGACCGGCCTGGCCGGCCGCCGCGGCCCGCTTCGTGCGGCGCCTCGGCGAGCTGCCGGCTCCCCACGAGACGACGGCGGGTGGGCCGCGATGAGCCTGCGCGAGCACGGGGTGCGCGTGCGCGACGTGCTGACCGCCGCGGTGGCCGCCGCCGCGATCGCCTACCTGGCGCTCACGTGGTCGTTCCGGCGCGACGCGACGCTGCCGCCGGTCTCGTGGGCTGTGGCGTTGGTGCTGATCGTGGTGTGCGTCGGGCTGGCCCTGGCCGGTCGGCGCGTCCGCGCGACCGTGCGGCAGACCGCGCGACGGCCGCTGGAACCGCTCGCGGCCTACCGGGTGTTGCGCCTGGCGCAGGCGTGCGCGCTCACCGGGGGCCTGGTGGCCGGGGGCTACCTGGCGTACGCGGGCGTCGCGCTGCCGGATATCGACGCGTCGTCGGTGCGGGCCGCCGCGCTCAGCGCCCTGGCCGTCGCCGCCTCGGGCGGCGCGCTCGGCGCCGTCGGGTTGTGGGTGCAATCGATGTGCCGCATCGATCCGCCCGACGATGTGGCTGACGAGCCGGACGACGCAGGCGACTTCTACGGGCCGGATTCGCATCGCGATTTCCGCGATTGAGTGCCGCGACCACTCGGACACAGCGCGGCCGGCCTCGGCGAATCGGCCCGCGCCGGAGCCGGATACGCCGCTCGACCCGGCGCGGGCGGCGGGTGCGGCGCCGTGCGCAGGTGTCTTTCGGTCGGCGCCTGGGTAACGTCGGGGTATGCAGCAACGGCCGAGCCGGCCGGCGCGTCTCGACGTCGGCATCGTCTCCGCGGGCCGCGTGGGTGCGGTCCTCGGGGCGGCGCTGCACGCTGCCGGGCACCGAGTGGTCGCGGCCAGCGGGGTTTCCGATGCCTCCCGGCGCCGCGCCCGGATCCTCCTGCCCGGGGTGCCGCTGCTCGACGTCGAGCAGGTCGTCTCGCGCGCGGAGCTGCTGGTGCTGGCCGTTCCCGACGCGGCGCTGGTCGATCTCGTCGTGGGGCTGACCGAACTGCGCAGCTGGCAGGCCGGCCAGATCGTCGTGCACACGAGCCCGCGCTACGGGCCGCAGGTGCTGGAGCCGGCGCTGGAACGACACGTGCTGCCGATCGCCCTGCACCCGGCGATGCGATTCTCCGGCAACCCCGTCGACCTGGAGCGCCTGCCGGACGCCTGCTTCGGCGTGACCTGCGCCCCCGCGCTGCGGCCCATCGGCGAGGCGCTGGCCATCGAGCTCGGCGGCGAGCCGGTGTGGGTCGAGGAATCCGCCCGGGCCCGCTACGCCGCCTCCGTCTCACACGCGGTCGACCATCTGTCGGTGGTCGTGGAACAGGCCGCCGACCTGCTGGCCGACGCCGAGATTCCCGGAGGCCGTCGCCTGCTGGCCACGCTCATGCTCACCGCGCTCGAGGGCGCCCTGCGCGAGGGTGACGACACGAGCCGCGTGGCCGCGCTCTCCGACCTCGACGCCCTGCGCGCCGACCTCGACACGCTGCATGAGAGCGCCCCCGACTCCCGCGCGGTGCACCTCGCGATGGCCAGGGCCGCGGCCTCCCGGGCGATCGCCGCGGGGCTGCTGCCGATTCCGGCGCTCGACGAGCTCTTCGACGTGCTCACCTCCCCGCCGACCGGGCCGAAGTGAGCCGACCAGGGTGCGGTCCGGCACCCCTGCGGCCCGGGGCACCGGGCAGGGCATAGCCTGAGCCAAGGCGCGTCCGCCACATCGGAGGGTTCGTGGATGAGCACGAAATCCATCCGGCCGGGGCGCCGCGCCGCCGCAGAAGTGGAGGAAGACAGTGGACCAGCTCTGGCAGATTGTCGCCGGCTTAGTGCCCTCGATCGGCATCGGCTTCTTGTTCTACAAGATCATGCGGGCGATCATCGAGTCCGACCGTAATGAACGGCTGGCGCATTCCCGCTGGGATGCCGAGCAGGATGCCCGCGAGCAGCGTTTGGATTCGATCGCCGAACAGCGGCGCGACTCGGCCCGCTGACCGCATTAGCCGGGCGCCGACCGGATCCTTGCCGAATTCTTACTCGTGGTCGCTTTTGTCGACGCGGAATTATCGACTACTCTGGGGGAGTCAGACGGCGTCGACGGCTAATTGCGACGCCAGTAAACGTGCTCGATGACAGACGGAGTGTGAGATGGCTCAGCGGGTGCAGGTGCTCCTGGTCGACGACCTCGACGGTGGAGTTGCCGACGAGACCATTTCGTTCGGATTGGACGGTGTCTCGTACGAGATCGACTTGTCGAAGTCGAATGCCGCCAAGCTGCGCGATACTTTCGGTGAGTGGACCGGTCACGCCCGCCGTGCCGGTGGGCGCCGGGCCACCGGCCGGCGCGCGGCCGCCTCGGGTCGCCGCCAGGACCTCAACGCGATTCGCGAGTGGGGCCGCCAGAACGGCTTCAAGGTGAGCGACCGCGGCCGGGTTTCCGGTGAGTTGCAGGACGCCTACGACAAGGCCAACAGCTGAACTAGGCGAACGCATCGAACGAGAGGGCCGCACCGCCGCGCGGTGCGGCCCTCTCGTCGCGCTTTCAATGCGCCTGAGCAGGATCCGAAAACTCGCGTGTGGATAACCGGGGTATTCACACCCCGGCCATGAGGTCCCCGTCGATTTTCAACCGCGACAACACTTCTCGCGGTCCCAGCTGATGCAGCACATCGGCCTCCGTGCTGGCGGCGGCCTCGATCTCGGCCCACGTGCGCGGAGCGGCCACAGTGGGAATCCCGCTGCGCCCGCGCAGCGAATAGGGGCAGATCGTCGTCTTGGCCCGCGTGTTCTGGCTCCAGTCGAGGAAAACCTTGCCGGGACGCAGGGCCTTCGTCATTCGCGCGACGACGAGATCGGGGTGTTGCGCGGCCAGCGTTTCCGCGAGACCCTGCGCCAGCGCCCGAGTTGAGTCGAGTTCGTGCAGGTGCGGCGTCGGCACGTAGATCTGCATGCCTTTATTGCCGCTCGTCACCGGCACCGGCGTGGCGGGCAGCACGCCCGCGAGCGCGTCCCGCACGAGGAGCGCGACCCGAGAGCACTCGGCGAGGCCGGCGGGCGCTCCCGGGTCGAGGTCGATGACGAGCCGGTCGGGCCCCTGCGGCCGGCCCGCCGCGTCGACTCGCCACTGGTGCACGTGCAGTTCCAGCGCCGACAGATTGGCCAGCCACACCAGGCCTGCGACGTCGTCGATCAGCGGGTAGGCGATGCTCTCGCCGCCCCGGGAGCCCGAGCCGCTCGCCCGCCCCGAGCCACCGGGGCGGGTACCGACGAGCTCGTCGCCGGAGCGGCGCGAGGAGTGCGCCAGCTCCACCCGGCGCACCCAGCGGGGGCTCCCCGCGGGCAGGTTCTTCTCGAAGAACGACTGATCCCCGGTGCCGTGCGGCCAGCGCACCCGCGTCAACGGCCGGTCCCGCAGCTGCGGCAGCAGCGCGGGCGCCACCGCCATGAGGTACTGCATGACCTCGGCCTTCGTCGTGCCGGAGCCGGGGTAGAGCACCTTGTCGAGGTTCGTCAGCGCGAGACGGTGCCCGTCGACCTCCACGGTCGTGCGGTGCTGGTCAGGCATCGCCGAGCTCGCGCAGGTCGGCGGGGGTCAGGTCGGTGCGCACCCCCAGGAAGCTGGGTTGCCGCAGCCGCTCGCCGGCGCCCCCGGCGCCCGAGGCGCCCGAGACGTCCGAGCCGGCGGTGCCCAGCGAGCGCACGTCCACGACGATCCGCGGATGCACCCAGTGCGTGCCGGCGCGATCCACCGCCGGCGGGGCGGGGTCGAACGGGCAGTCGGGTCGGGCCAGTTCCTGCAGCCGGGGCAGCAGCCGCGCTTCCTGGGCCGCCCCGAGCCCGCTGCCGACCCGGCC
>JBDIAM010000112.1:0-10254 GCA_039812445.1 Piscicoccus intestinalis
CCCAGTCGGCGAAACCGGCTCCACCGGCCGACGCCGGGATGGCCTTCACGGCGTACGGCCGCAACACGCCGTGGCGGGCGGTCGTGCGCAAGGGCACGCTGACCACCGAGGGCCCGTCGGTGGGGGAGCACACGCTGCGCGTCACGCGCTCGGCGTGGAGCAAGGGCGTGCGGTTCACCGGCTCCGAGGGCGGCCAGAAGTTCTCGCTCGTCGTGCGCCCGGGCACCTGCGTCGACGGCTCCGGCCAGAACACCGGCCAGGTGGCGACCCTCAGCGTCGGCAACCGGCAGCTGAGCGGCTGCGCCGTCTCCGGCGCCTACCCGCGCGCGAACACGTGACCGGCGAACACGTCACCCAAACGGCAAAGATAACTGTGTAGTGACCTCTCGTGAGTGGACACCTTAGTTGCGCCGCACAACGCCGCAGGTCAGGAGGTCGAAACCGCAGAGGTTTGCGTGCGGTGACCACTCGACGCGCGCCGAGAGGTCAATTCGGTCTGTGTCGGCGCCCGCGGCCGCACACGAAACGGGCCGCCATCGCAGCAGCGATGACGGCCCGTTCACGGGACCCACACGGGAGCCGGTCAGGCGCCGCAAGCCCCTGACCTGCACGAAACCGTCACAGGTCGTAGTACATCTCGAACTCGTGCGGGTGCGGGCGGAAGCGGATCGGGTCGACCTCGTTCTTGCGCTTCCACTCGATCCAGGCGGCGATGAGGTCCTCGGTGAAGACGTCGCCCTCGGTGAGGTAGTCGTGGTCGGCCTCGAGGGCGTCGAGCACGTCCGGCAGGGAGGCGGGCACCTGCGCGATGCTGGCGTGCTCCTCCGGAGGCAGCTCGTAGAGGTCCTTGTCGACCGGCTCCGGCGGCTCGATGCGGTTGCGGATGCCGTCGAGGCCCGCCATGAGCTGCGCGGCGAACGACAGGTACGGGTTGGCCGACGGGTCCGGGATGCGGAACTCGATGCGCTTGGCCTTCGGCGACGTGCCGGCGAGCGGGATGCGCACGCAGGCCGAGCGGTTGCGGGCCGAGTACACGAGGTTGACCGGGGCCTCGTAGCCGGGCACGAGGCGGTGGTAGGAGTTGATCGTCGGGTTCGTGAAGGCCAGCAGCGACGGGGCGTGCGTGAGCAGGCCGCCGATGTACCACCGCGCGATGTCCGACAGGCCGCCGTAGCCCTGCTCGTCGTAGAACAGCGGCTCGCCGTCCTTCCACAGGGACTGGTGGGTGTGCATGCCCGAACCGTTGTCACCGAAGAGCGGCTTCGGCATGAAGGTCGCGGACTTGCCGGCCTCCCAGGCCACGTTCTTGACGACGTACTTGAACTTCATGATGTCGTCGCCGGACTGCAGCAGGGTGTTGAACTTGTAGTTGATCTCCTGCTGGCCCGCGGTGCCGACCTCGTGGTGGCTGCGCTCGACCTCGAGGCCGACCTGGTCGAGGACCAGGCAGATGCGGTCGCGCAGGTCGGCGTAGTGGTCCAGCGGCGGGACGGGGAAGTAGCCGCCCTTGTACCGGGTCTTGTAGCCCTGGTTGCCGCCCTCCTCCTCCTTGCCGGTGTTCCACGCGGCCTCGACGGAGTCGATGAAGTAGTAGCCGGCGTTCTGCTTGGTCTCGTACCGGATGTCGTCGAAGACGTAGAACTCGGCCTCGGCACCGAAGAACGCGGTGTCGGCGATGCCGGTGGACTTCAGGTACGCCTCGGCCTTCGACGCGATCTGGCGCGGGTCGCGGGCGTAGGGCTCGTCGGTGAAGGGGTCGACGATCGAGAAGTTGACGATGAGCGTCTTCTCGGTGCGGAACGGGTCGAGGTACGCGGTGGCGATGTCCGGGATGAGCTTCATGTCGGACTCGTGGATCGCCTGGAAACCGCGGATGGAGGAGCCGTCGAACGCCTGGCCCTCCGTGAAGAAGTCGATGTCGACGGACTTCGCGGGCACGTTGAAGTGCTGCATGACGCCCGGAAGGTCACAGAAACGGATGTCGACGAACTGGACGTCCTCGTTCTTGATGAACTCGAGGACTTCCTCTGGGCTGCTGAACACTCAGGCCTCCTGTCTGGGCCGGCGCCCGGGAGTGGGCGGGCCGGGGATAACGTCGCGCTCGACGCTAGTGGTGGGCAGTTTCTCGGTCGTGACTCCGATGTTTCTCACGTGTTACGCGGGCTGACCTGCCGGTAAGGGCTCCGGGAGGCGGCTCGCCTAGGCTGTGGTCGTGGTGGATCGCGAGGACATCGGTTCGTGGTTGCAGGGCCCGCCCCGCCCGAAGAACGCCCCGACGTACCCCGGTGAGGGGTTGGGGCTGCCGGAAGAGGGGCCGGGGTCGATGGCGCCCACGGGGCGGCGCGTCGTCGCGCTGTTCATCGACGGCGTCATCGCCCAGGTCATCGCCATGGGGCTGCTCGGCTATGTGCAGGGAGCCGGTGGACTGGGCACGTTCAAGCCGCTGCTCGTCGTGCTGCTCATGAACGTGCTCATGGTCGGCACCGGCGGCTACACGATCGGCCACCGGCTGCTCGGGCTGCGCGTCGACCGGTGCCCTTCGGGCTACGCCGGGCTGGGGCGCGGGCTCGTGCGCTCGGTGCTGCTGTGCCTGGCCCTGCCGCCGCTCATCGTCGATCGCGAGGGACGCGGCCTGCACGACCGCCTCGCCGGCACCGTCATCGTGCGTTCCCGCTAGCCCCGTTGTCCCGCGGCGCGCTCTCGCGAGCCCGCGAGCGGGCCTCACCGCCGCTGACCGCGGCCCATGGAACGCATCCGCTGCGGGTCGATGCCCTGCGGCACCGGCGGACGCACCTTGCCGAGGGCGCGCAGCCGCTTGTCGACCGCGGCGACCTCCTGCTTCGTCAGCTGCTTCTTCAACTTGCCCATGCGCGTGACGAGTTCGCGGGTCGACACGACGTTCTCCCCGGAGCCGGTGCCGACCCGGAACGTGATCACCGGGACGTTCGGCACGAGCCGGTTGACGCGCTTTTGCTCGGTGGCCAGCAGCTTCTGGGCGCGCCCGGAGGGGCCCTCGCCGATGAGCACGACACCGGGTCGTCCGACCGCCCGGTACACCATGGCCGCGCCCGCGATCGTGCCGCCGCGGCCGCCGTCGACCGCGACCGGCTCCTGCTGGTACGACCAGCCCCGGCGCAGGCCCTGCAGGGCGGCGCCACCGGCTCCGGGCTGCCCGTCGAGGGCGCCGTAGGCGGCCTTCTCGGCGCGGCGCGACAGGATGAACGTGGCCGCGAGCACGGCCAGCGGCAGCGCGATGAACGTCGCGTAGTACGGGTGCCCCAGGGCCAGACCGATGAGGAAGCCGACGAGCAGGATCCCCAGCGCCGCGCCCCACATGAGCCACGGGAGCTTCGGGTCGTTGCGCCGGGCCAGGTCGTAGACCTGCTTGATCTGCTTGAGCCGCTTGAAGCGCTCCTTCTTGGGCTTGGGCGACTGGGGTGGCTTGGGGGCGGCCGACGAGCCGCGTCTGCCGATTCCGAACTTGGCCATGGCCTTAGGTGGTGCTCCTTGTGTGGTCGCCGCGCGCTGCGAGACGAGATCAGGACGCCGTCAGGCGTCGTTCGACGAGGGTGGCGGCCTCCTGCCGGGCCGGGGCCTGCGCGTCCTGCGCCAGGTGCGACAGGTGCGCCGGGATGGGCCGCCCGGCGCGGCGCATCGCCTGCGCCCACAGCCGCCCGGCCCGGTAGGACGAGCGGACGAGCGGACCGGCCATGACGCCGAGGAAACCCGTCTCGTAGGCGAAGTCGGACCAGTGCACGAACTCCTCGGGCTTGACCCACCGGTCGATCGGGTGGTGCAGCTTCGAGGGGCGCAGGTACTGGGTGATCGTGAGGATGTCGCAGCCGGCCTCGTGCAGGTCGCGGATGGCCTGCTCGATCTCCTCCGGCTCCTCGCCCATACCGAGGATGAGGTTGGACTTGGTGACCAGACCGTCGGCCTTGGCCATCGTCAGCACCTTGAGGGACTTCTCGTACGTGAAGGCCGGGCGGATGCGCCGGAAGATGCGCGGCACCGTCTCGAGGTTGTGCGCGAAGACCTCGGGCCGGGCGTCGAAGACCTGGCCGACCAGCTCGGGCTGGGCGCCGAAGTCGGGCGGCAGGATCTCGACGCCGGTGTTCGGGTTGAGTTCGTGGATCGCGCGGATCGTCTCGGCGTAGAGCCAGGCGGCGCCGTCGGGCTGGTCGTCGCGCGCCACGCCGGTGACCGTCGCGTAGCGCAGCTCCATCGTCGCGATCGACTCGGCGACGCGGCGCGGTTCGTCACGGTCGAGCTCGGTGGGCCGGCCGGTGGCGATGTCGCAGAAGTCGCAGCGGCGGGTGCACACGTCGCCACCGATGAGGAACGTGGCCTCGCGGTCTTCCCAGCACTCGAAGATGTTCGGACAGCCCGCCTCCTGGCAGACGGTGTGCAGCCCGCCGGAGCGCACCATGCCGTGCAGTTGGGTGTATTCCGGGCCCATCTTCGCGGTGGTGCGGATCCAGTCCGGCTTGCGCTCGATGGGCGTCTCGGCGTTGCGCGCCTCGACGCGCAACAGGCGGCGCCCCTCCGGTGCGACGGTCACGTGGTGGCTCCCTCGTCGATATCTGCGTCGATGATCGGTCGATGCGGTTCGGGTTGCCCGGGTCGGGTTGCCCGAGGGCGAATCCTCAGGCGGAGGCGGTGGCCCCCACCGGGTTCTCCAGGGTACGCGTAACGGGCGACAGGATGGCGTCCAGGTGCGCCTGGGCCAGCGGCAGCACCTCGGCGACGGTGACGTCGCGGCCCAATTCCCAGGACAGGGTGGTGACCCCGGCGTCGGCGATCCCGCACGGGATGATGACCTGACCCCAGGACAGGTCGCAGTTGGCGTTGAGCGCGAAGCCGTGCATCGTCACGTCGTGGCTGACCCGGATGCCGATGGCGCCGACCTTGCGCTCGGGGCCGCGCTCGTCGGCGGCGATCCACACCCCGGAGCGGCCCTCGACGCGGCCGGCCGTCACGCCGAGGTCGGCGCAGACGGCGATCATCATCTGCTCCAGGCGGCGCACGTGCGCGACGACGTCGACGGGATGGGGCAGATGCACGATCGGGTAGCCGACGAGCTGCCCCGGGCCGTGCCAGGTGATCTTGCCGCCCCGGTCGACGTCGACGACCGGGGTGCCGTCGAACGGGCGCTCGTGCGGCTCGGTGCGCTTGCCCGCGGTGTACACGGCGGCGTGCTCGAGCAGCAGCACGGTGTCGGGCAGCTCGCCCGCGACGACGGCCGCGTGCACCCGCCGCTGGTGCTCCCAGGCCTGCACATAGTCGACATAGTCCGGGGCGAAGCCCAGATGCTCGAAACGCATGGGGCTCAGCCTACGTCCACCGACCGACAAGGCTGCGGGCGAGCGTCCGGCCACGCGGTGCGGCGGCGGCGTGCGCGGGCCCGGGCAACAGCGCGGGGCCCGCGCGACGGGTGGTCGCGCGGGCCCCGGTGGCTGCCTGCTGCCGCCTCAGACCTCGAAGGCGCCTTCCTCGAGGCGCTTCTTCAGCGCCGAGAGGAAGCGACCCGCGTCCGCACCGTCGACGATGCGGTGGTCGTAGGTCAGGCACAGGTTCATCATCGAGCGGATGCCGATCGAGTCGTTGCCGAGCTCGTCGGTGACGACGACCGGGCGCTTGACGATCGTGCCCGTGCCGAGGATGCCGACCTGCGGCTGGTTGATGATCGGCGTGTCGGAGACCGAACCGGCCGACCCGATGTTGCTGATCGTGAACGTGCCGCCGGACAGCTCGTCGGGGCCGATCTTGTTGTTGCGCGTGCGCGCCGCGACGTCGGCGATCTTGCGGGCCAGGCCGGCGATGTTGAGGTCGCCGGCGTCCTTGATGACCGGGACGACGAGGCCGCGCGGGGTGTCGACCGCGATCGCCAGGTGCTCGGCGCCGTGGTAGACGATGTTCTCCCCGTCGACGCTGGCGTTGACCGCCGGGAAGGCCTTGAGGGCCTCGACGGTGGCCAGGCAGATGAACGGCAGGAACGACAGGTTCGCGCCCTCGCGCGCCTTGAAGTCGGCCTTCGTGCGGGCCCGCAGGGCCGCGACCCGGCTCATGTCGACCTCGACGACCGCCGTGAGCTGCGCCGACGTCTGCAGCGACTCGACCATGCGCTGCGCGACGATCTTGCGCAGCCGGGACATCTTCTCGCTCGTGCCGCGCTTGGTCGTGTCGGGCTCGGGCACCGTCGTGGCCTTCGCGGGGGCCGCCGGCGCGGAGTCGCCCGACGGAGCCGGCGCGGCCTGCTGCGGCGCGGGGGCCGTGTCGGACGGCGGACCCGCGGGCTGCTGCTCGGGCTCCGGCTCCTCGGCGGCCTTGGCGGCGTCGAGCACGTCCTGCTTGCGGATGCGCCCGCCGACGCCGGTGCCCTTGAGGGTGCTCAGGTCGATGCCGTGGTCGGCCGCCAGCTTGCGCACCAGCGGCGTGACGTACGCCGAGGCGTCCGCCACCTCGTCGCCGGCGTCGGCCTTGGACTCGCCGGTGGCCTCGCCCTCCGGGGCCTCCTTCGGCGCGTCGTCGCGGGGCGACTCCTGCTGCTTCTTCGGCTTCTCCTCCGGCTCGGTCTTCGCCTCGGGCTCCGGCTCGGACGCGGCCTCCGGCTCGTCGTCGCCGCCGTCGTCGGAGGCCTCGCCGCCGATGATGCACAGCTCCGCGCCGACCTCGGCGGTCTCGTCCTCGGGCACGAGGATCTTGGTGAGCTTGCCCGCGATCGGGGAGGGAACCTCGGTGTCGACCTTGTCGGTGGAGACCTCGAGCAGCGGCTCGTCGACCTCGACGTCGTCACCCTCGGACTTCAGCCAGCGGGTGACCGTGCCCTCGGTGACCGACTCACCGAGCGCCGGCATCGTCACGGCCTCGCCGCCGGAGACCGAACCGCCGCCGCCACCGGACGACTTCGGCTTCTCCTCCGGCTCCTCGGCGCCCTCCTCCTCGGGCTCCTCCTCCGGCTCTTCCTTCGCCTCGGGCTCCGGCTCGGCGTCCGCACTGTCGTCGGAGTCGGAGTCGGAGTCGTCGGCCGGTCCGTCACCGATGACACACAGTTCGGCGCCGACCTCGGCGGTCTCGTCCTCGTCGACGAGGATCTTCTGCAGCGTGCCGGCCACCGGCGAGGGAACCTCGGTGTCGACCTTGTCGGTGGAGACCTCGAGCAGCGGCTCGTCGACTGCTACCTCCTCGCCGACGCTCTTGAGCCAGCGGGTGACTGTTCCTTCGGTGACCGACTCACCGAGAGCCGGCATCGTCACGCGTTCGGACATGTGGGAGGTCTCCTCATCTGTCGTGGTTGGCGTCGAGTCTAGGACGCAAGCGCGGCCTGATCAGGGGTGGGAGTGCACGGGATTCCGCGGCGTGCCGAGGATCGGCGGGCCGCTCGCGATCGGGGGAGACGCAGGCGCTGGAGGCTCTGGACGAGCGGTCACAGGCGCTGCCCATCGAATCGCCTCCTCGCCAGTGAGTCCGCCGGACCGGGACATCCTCTCACCGGGCCGCTCCGAACGCACCGGGGCGGCCCGGTGAATCCGCGCAGACCTCAGCGAGCCGCCGCGACCCGGTCGAGCAGGGCGTCGGCCACGGTCGGCAGGGCCTCGTCCGAGAAGTGCTGGCCGTCGGGGCGGGCGAGCGGCGCGTCACCCGACGATGGCTCGCCGATCGGCAGGCGGTCGTCGCAGGGGCTGGCGTCGTCGCGGCAGTAGACGTCGTCCATGGTGATCGTCGAGACGCGAGGGTCGGCCGCCGCGACCTCGCGCAGCGTCTCGTTCCACGTCGCGCGCAGCTCGGGTCGCTCGCGCAGCAGCCGTTGCCAGGCCGTGCAGTCGCTCGAGCAAAGGCTGTTGATCCCCACCCCGGGACGATCGATCTCGACCACGACCAGGCGAGCCCCTCCGGCCGTCAGCCGATCGACGGTGGCCCGCAGTTCGTCCCGCTGGGCACGCCAGAACTGCGGGGTCCCGGCGACCAGCTCGCGGCCGTCGTCGTCGACGCGGTCGGCCAGTTCCCAGCGGGACCACCACACGATCGTGCCGGGGCGCTGCTCCAACTGCTCCGACTGCGCGGACCGCACCGGCTCCACGCACTCCTCGACGGCCTGCATCTTCGGAGTCGGTTCGACGGTCAACACCGGGCAGCCGCCCCGCGCCGCGCTGAGCAGCGTCAGGCCGCGGTCGGCCGCTGCCTGCGACAGCTGCGGCGCCAGCCGTCGCATGACGCTGTCGCCGACGACGAGGTAGGTGTCGACGTGCACCGGCTGCGGCTCGTCGCCCGGCGCATCGTCGGGCCCCGGTGCCTCGGGGGGCGCGGGTCGGGCCTGCTGCGCCTCGACCGTGGCCGGGGTCGGCCGCCCCACCTGACTCGTCAGTGCGGTCGCCCCCAGACAGGCGGTGACGCCGGCGGCGGCGACCGCGAACACCGTGCGGGAGCGCCAGCGCACCGGTCGGCCGGTGCGAATCGGCTCCTCGACGAGGTGGTACGACAGCGCCGCCACCGCGATGCTCAGCCCGGCGACGAGCCCGGCGCGCACCGGGTCGAAATCGCGGTCGCCGATGAGCCAGACCCGCAGCGGCCAGTGCCACAGGTAGACGCCGTAGGAGATCCGGCCGAGGTAGACGAGCGGGCGCCGGCCGAGCGCGCCCGTCAGGCCCCGGCGCGGGTCGGCCACCGAGGCGGCGGTGATGAGCGCCGCGCCCCCGAGCGCCACGACCAGTGCGCCACCGGCGAAGTAGCCGGGGCGCGGGCCGTCCGGGGCGCCGAGGAGGGCGACTCCGGCGACGACCACCGCCAGGCCGCCCCACGTGAGCCGGCGAGCGCGTCGGTCGACCCAGGCCCGCACGGGCTCCAGCCGCAGCAAGGCCGCGGCCATGGCACCGAGCAGCGGCTCGAAGGCTCTGGCGTCCGTGCCCATGTACGCGCGATCCGGTGCGCCGGGCTGGTAGGCGAGCGCGAGCACGACGACCGACGCGGCGGCGAGCCCGGCCGCGAGCACCGCTGCTCGCCTGGCCGCGACGCGGAGCCGGGCGCCGCCGACGACGAGCGTCAGCAGCAGCGGCCACGCCAGGTAGAACTGTTCCTCCACGGCGAGCGACCACATGTGCTGCAGCGGGGATGTCGTGCCGTCGTCGGCGAAGTATCCCGAGGAGGCGATGAACCGCCAGTTCGCCGCGTACAGCAGCGCCCACAGCGCGTCCCCGGCGGCGCTGCCGCGCAGCAGCGGGGGTGCGGCCACGACCGCCCACGTCAGCACCGCGCCGATGACGAGGAGGGAGGCGGGCAGCAGCCGCAGCACCCGGCGTGCCCAGAACCGGGCCAGGTCGATCCGGCCGTGCGCCTGTGCCTCGGTGAGGAGCAGCGAGGTGATGAGGAACCCCGAGAGCACGAAGAAGAGATCGACCCCGAGAAAGCCGCCGTGCCAGCCCGGCACCCCGAAGTGGAACAGCAGCACGAGCAGAAGGGCGACCGCCCGCACACCGTCGAGCGCGTCGATGTGGCCGTGCCGGCGTGCGGAACGCGCTGAGCCCGCCGACCCCGAGGACCCCGTCGCCCCCGAGGACCGGCCGCGACCTGTCGTGCGGGCGGGGACGGGCCGCAGCAGGGTCATCGATGTCTCCCTCGGTCACGCACTCGTATTGTCCGGATTGCCGCGATGGCTGATCGCCATGCTGCCCAAGGGAATTCGGGTCCGACGCACGATTGGGTCAGGAGTCGGTCAAGTCCGTGTCCGCATTCGACAAGCGCCACCGGGCGCCGCGGGAGTACGGGCAGAACGCATCCCCCGGGCCGGGCCGCAGCGGCTCGGGCAGGCTCGGGCAGGGCTCGGGCAGGGCTCAGGCAGGGTTCGGGCTTGCCCGCGTTCCCTGTGCCTGCTGTGCCCCGGGCCGAAGACGAGGATGGCTTACATACTCGGATCCGGGCGCTCCGGCCCCGCCCGTGACCTGCGGCGATGCCCGAGCCTGGCCGTCTTGGCGGCGAGTATGTAAGCCAACTTCGTCTTCGATCCCAGGACGGCCACGCGGCGGGCTCGATAAACCCCTCGACCTTGCCCTCAGCAGCAGCGATACGACCTCGACCGGGCCTTCAGCAGTGCTCTCGACCCTTCCGCACCCGCACCTGCGGCCGCGCACCTCGGCTGACGGGGCCGGGCCCGGTGGCGAGCACGGCGGTGAGCCCCTCGGCGAGCGCATCGTCGTGACCGGTCGCGCGCTCGACGGCGACGGCCGGCCCGGCCAGGCGAGCTAGGCCAGAGTTAGCTAG
>JBDIAM010000113.1:0-10157 GCA_039812445.1 Piscicoccus intestinalis
CCGACCGGAGCGCTAGCGCAGGTCGGGCGGATGGTCGCCGACCGCAGGGCCCACCGCCCGCCACGCGGCCCCAACGGCCCGCCGCCCCAGCGGCCAGACATCACCCGGGCCGACCCCGGACAGCGCTATGCCGGACGCGCGATATGTCGCGCGTCCGGCATAGCGAAGTGAACCTCAGCGGCGGGTGAGTTCGCTGCGCTCCCAGCCGCGGCGGGCGTCGCGGGCGCCGAGGTGGCCTTCGGGCTTGGAGCGGTAGACGACGAACGGGCGCCAGAGGTACTCCAGCGGGGCGCTGAACACGTGCACGAGCCGGGTGAAGGGCCACAGCGCGAACAGCAGGCACGCCATGAGGGTGTGCAGCTGGAAGGTGAGCGGGGCGGCGCTCATGAGGTCGGGGTTGGGGTGCAGGGTGAAGAACTGCCGCCACCAGATCGACACGCCCTCGCGGTAGTCGTAGTGGGAAACGATGTTGCCCAGCACGGTGTTGGCGAGGCCGAGGAGGATGACCGCGGCGAGGAAGACGTACATGATCTTGTCGTTCGCGGTGGTGGCGGCGAAGACGGGTCCGGTGAACCGGCGCCGGTAGATGAGGATGATCATGCCGAGCACGGTGCAGACGCCGGCGACGGCGCCGATGGAGATGGCCATGAAGTGGTACATCTCCTGGCTGATGCCGACGGCCTGCGTCCACGACTTCGGGATGACGAGACCGAGGAAGTGGCCGCCGATGACGAACAGCAGGCCGAAGTGGAACATCGGGGAGCCGATGCGCAGCAGCTTCGACTCGTACATCTGGGAGCTGCGGGTGGTCCAGCCGAACTTGTCGTAGCGGTAGCGCCACCAGTGTCCGACCAGGAAGGTGATCAGACACATGTACGGGATGATGACCC
This sequence comes from Piscicoccus intestinalis, assembly GCA_039812445.1. Classification (GTDB taxonomy): domain Bacteria; phylum Actinomycetota; class Actinomycetes; order Actinomycetales; family Dermatophilaceae; genus Kineosphaera; species Kineosphaera intestinalis_A. The sequence goes on from JBDIAM010000113.1 coordinate 891, forward strand.
ACAAGAACACTGCCATGACTACGCCCTCACGAATTCGCTGGAGAAACTGCCGGACTGGTACGCCTCCATGCCGACTTCCTCGTCGGGAGGGCCGGTGGCGATGAGCTTGCTCACGGCGTCGCGGTCGCTGCCGACCAGGACGGGGAAGGTGCCGGTGAGGGCCTCGATGGCGGCCAGGTAGGCGGAGCCGCGGTCGGCGAGCGAGATGCGCAGCAGCTCGATGCCGGCCCGGTGGTCCAGGAGCAGCACGCGGCCGACGGCGGGGTCGACGGTGGCGGTGAACTCCAGCAGCACGCACAGGTGGTCGGGCAGTTCACCGTCGGCGAGGTCGACGCCGCTGGCCTGATAGGCCTGCTTGATGTCGAGCAGCGCCATGCCGCGCTTGCGGGTGTCGCCGTAGCCGTAGTAGCTCAGGTGCAGGCAGCAGCGGCGGCGCAGGTCGAAGGTCTCGACGTACTCCCGTTCGAGGGCCTCCAGCGGGGTGTGCTGGAGCCGGTCGAGCAGCGGCAGGAGGGTGCGCGCCGACTTCACGCCGGAGGCCGCGGCGGACTCGACGGCCTCGCGCAGCAGGGGGAGCCGGTCCTGCAGCTGCCGGCTCGGGTAGTCGAGCACGAGCGAGAGCACCTGGTAGAGCTGGCGGGTGGCGTCGTCGACGTGCACGCCGGCGGCGCGTTCGTGCGCGGGCCGCCGGGCGGGTGCCGAGCCCGCGGCGTCCGTCGGCTGCGCGGCCTTGGGGGGTCGGCGCAGCAGGGTCAGCGGGATCCTCATTGGGTCAGGCCCCCCTCGCGGTCGGAGGGAGCACCCATCGCGTCGGCCTCCTGGCGGCGCTTGGTCTCCGCGAACGTCTGGATGGCGACGGGCACGGGGCCGCCGCGGCCGGAGTCCTGGCCGAACGGGCTGCCTCCGCCGTATTCGGAGACGGCGCAGTCGGTGGCGAGTTCCTCGAGCCGGTGGGCGTCTTCGGCGTGGGCGGTGGGGATGACGTAGCGCTCGTCGTACTTGGCGATGGCCAGGAGGCGGTACATGTCGTACATCTCCTCCTCCTCCATGCCGACGGCCGCGGGGATCTCGCCGCGGGGGTCGCGGCCGAGGTTGATGTCGCGCATGTACGAGCGCATCGCGGCGAGCTTCTTCAGCACGGTCTCGACGACGGCGACGTCGCCGGCGGTGAACAGCTCGGCCAGGTAGCTGGTGGGGATGCGCAGGCTGTCGATGGCGGCGAACAGCACGTCGCTGTCTTCGCCGTCGACGCCGGTCTTGGTGACCTCGTCGACGATCGGGCTCAGCGGCGGGATGTACCAGACCATCGGCATCGTGCGGTACTCCGGGTGCAGCGGCAGCGCCACCTCGTACTTGTTGATGAGCGCCCACACCGGAGACCGTCGGGCCGCCTCCAGCCAGTCCTCCGGGATGCCCGCGGCGACGGCCGCGCGCTGCACCTCGACGTCGTCGGGGTCGAGGAAGCACTCGCGCTGCGCCTGGTAGAGCGCCTGGTCGTCGGGGTTGGCGGCGGCCTGCGCGACCTTGTCGGCGTCGTAGAGCACGAGGCCGATGTAGCGCAGCCGGCCCACGCAGGTCTCGGAGCAGACCGTGGGGATGCCGACCTCGACGCGCGGGAAGCAGAACGTGCACTTCTCGGCCTTGCCGGTGCGGTGGTTGAAGTAGACCTTCTTGTACGGGCAGCCGGTGATGCACTGCCGCCAGCCGCGGCACGCGTCCTGGTCGACGAGCACGATGCCGTCCTCGGTGCGCTTGTAGATCGCGCCGCTGGGGCAGCTGGCCGCGCACGCCGGGTTGAGGCAGTGCTCGCAGATGCGGGGCAGGTAGAACATGAACGTCTTCTCGAACTCGAGCTTGACGTCCTCGTTGACCTTGCGCAGGATCGGGTCGCTGCGGGTGAGGTTGGGCGAGCCGCCGAGGTTGTCGTCCCAGTTGGCCGACCACGAGATGTTCATCGGCTTGCCGGAGATCAGCGAGTACGGCCGGGCGACCGGGGTGTGCTCGCCGAGCGGCGCGCTGATGAGCGTGTCGTAGTCGTACGTCCACGGCTCGTAGTAGTCCTCGATGCCCGGCAGCACGGGGTTGGCGAAGATCTGCAGCAGCTTCTTGATCCGGCCGCCGGCCTTGAGCTCGAGCTTGCCGTTCTTGACGATCCAGCCGCCCTTCCAGCGCTCCTGGTCTTCGTAGGTGCGCGGGTAGCCCTGGCCGGGGCGGGTCTCCACGTTGTTCCACCACACGTACTCGGTGCCGGTGCGGTTGGTCCACGCCTGCTTGCACGTGACCGAACAGGTGTGACACCCGATGCACTTGTCGAGGTTCATCACCATCGCCATCTGGGCCATGACACGCATCAGAGTTCTCCTGCCTTCGCCTGCCGGTGCTCGTTGCTGCTCGTCGCGTTCATCAGTACGTCACGTCCTGGCTACGGCGCCGGATCACGGTGACCTCGTCGCGGTTGTTGCCGGTCGGGCCGTAGTAGTTGAAGGCCCAGCTGATCTGCGCGTACCCGCCCGCCACGTGGGAGGGCTTGAACATCACCCGGGTGATCGAGTTGTGGATGCCGCCGCGCTTGCCGGAGGCCTCGGCGATCGGCACGTCGATCGTGCGGTCCTGGGCGTGGTGCATGTACACCAGACCCTCGGGCATCCGGGAGGAGACGATCGCGCGGGCGGCGACGACGCCGTTGCGGTTGACCGCCTCGATCCAGTCGTTGTCGGCGATGCCGCACTTGGCGGCGTCCTGCACGCTCATCCAGATGACCTGGCCGCCGCGGGCGAGGCTGAGCATGAGCAGGTTGTCCTGGTACTCGGAGTGGATCGACCACTTGTTGTGCGGCGTGAGGTAGCGCACGGTGATGCCGACGCCGTCGGCGCCCGGCTGGCCGATGCCCGGCTCCCCGTACAAGGCGGTGAGGTTCAGCGGCGGGCGGAACACCGGTAGCGACTCACCGATCTCCTGCAGCCAGTCGTGGTCGATGTAGAACTGCGGCCGGCCGGTGAGGGTGTGCCACGGCTTGAGCCGCTCGACGTTGACGACGAACGCGCTGTAGCGCCGGCCGCCGTGCTCGGAGCCGGACCACTCCGGGGAGGTGATGACCGGCTGCGGCCGCTCCTGGGTGTCGCGGAACGTGATGAGGTGCCCGGCCTCGCCCTCGGACAGGTCGGTGAAGTGCTTGCCGGTGCGGGCCTCGACCTGCTTCCAGCCCTCGGTCGCCAGCCGGCCGTTGGTGGTGCCGGACAGGTGCAGGATCGCGTCGCCCATGTCGCGGTCGCGGGCCAGCGAGGGCCGCCCGGCTCCGGCGCCGCCGCGCACGGTGCCGTTGTGGTGGCGCAGCTTGTCGATCTCCGGAGTCGGGTCGAAGACGACGCCCTTGGTCGGCATGCCGAGCTTCTCGGCCAGCGGCCCGATCGCCCCCCACTTCTGCGCGATCGCGGTGTAGTCGCGCTCGATGGGGATCATCTTCGGCATCGTCTTGCCGGGAACCGGCTCGCACTCGCCGTGGCGCCAGTCCTTGACGACGCCCCGCGAGTACGCCAGCTGATCGGGGGTGTCGTGCTGCAGCGGCGCGAGGATCATGTCGGTGCGGGTGCCCAGGTGCACGCGGGCGAGCTCGCTGAACTTCTCGGCGAGGGCGCCGAACGTCGCGTAGTCGGTGCGGGTCTGCCACGGCGGGTTGATCGCCGGGTTGAACGCGTGCACGAACGGGTGCATGTCGGTGGTCGACAGGTCGTGCTTCTCGTACCAGGTGGCCGCGGGCAACACGATGTCGGAGAACAGCGTCGTGCTCGTCATGCGGAAGTCGAGGGTGAGCACCATGTCGAGCTTGCCCTCGGGCAGGTCGTCGTTCCAGCGCACCTCGCTGCCGCGCTTGCCCTCCGGCGCCACCTGGGCGCGCAGCGAGTTGTCCGCGCCGAGCAAGATCTTGTTGAAGTACTCGTTGCCCTTCGAGCTGGAGCCCAGCAGGTTGGAGCGCCAGATCGTCAGCACCTTGGGGCAGTTGCCCTCGCCGTCGGGATCCTCGGCGACGAATCGGATGTTGCCGTTCTGCAGTTCGCGCAGCACGTACTCCTGCGGGGTGATGCCTTCGGCCTTCGCGGCGTCGCAGTGGTCGAGGATGTTGCCCGACAGCGTCGGGTAGCTCGGCATCCAGCCCATGCGGGCGGAGGCGGCGAGCAGGTCGGCCGGCGACTTGTCTTGGAACAGGCCCTTGCCCGTGGCCGAGGAGAGCACGTCGGCGCCGTGGGAGTCGTAGCGCCACTGTCCCGTGTGCAGGTAGAAGAACGCCGCCGAGATGTTCTGCCGCGCCGGGCGCTGCCAGTCCAGCGCGAACGCCATCTGCGCGAATCCCGTTTGCGGACGCACCTTCTCCTGACCGACGTAGTGGGCCCACCCGCCTCCGTTCTTGCCCTGGCAGCCGGTGAGCGTGGTCAGCGTGAGGAACGTGCGGTAGATCGTGTCGGAGTGGAACCAGTGGTTGGTGCCGGCTCCCATGATGATCATGCAGCGACCGCCGGAATCGCGTGCGGTCGTAGCGAATTCACGGGCGATCCGGATGCACTGCACGGCCGGCACGCCGGTGAACGACTCCTGCCACTCGGGGGTGCCGACCTGGCTGGGGTCGTCGTAGGACTCCGGCCACGTGCCGGGCATGCCCTCCCGGGCGACGCCGTAGTTGGCGAGCATGAGGTCGTAGACGGTGCAGACCGGCCGGCCCGCCACCTCGCGGACGGGCACGCCTCGTCGCAGCACGGCGCCCTGCCCGCCGGGGGTGTCGAAGCGCGGCAGCTCGACCTCGACGGCGTAGGTCTGCTCGTCGGAGCCGTCGACGTCCATGACGCTGAGGACGGGGTCGAGGCCCTCCAGGTCGAGGTTCCACTTGCCCTTGCCGGAGTCGCCGTAACGAAAGCCCATCGAGCCGTTCGGCACGACCGGGCCGCCGTCGGGGGCCATGAGCACGGTCTTGAAATCGGCGTTCTCGGAGGCGGCGTCCTCGTGCGCCCAGTCGCCCTGGGTGAGGTCGGAGGCGACGAGGAACTTGCCCGGCACGAACGCGTCGCCGCGGCGCTCGAGCTGCACGAGGAACGGCAGGTCGCTGAACGTCTTGGTGTAGTCGATGAACTCCTTCGTCGGCTGCTCGACGAAGAACTCCTTGAGGATCACGTGCCCCATCGCGATCGCCATCGCCGCGTCGGTGCCGGGGTGCACCGCCACCCACTCGTCGGCGAACTTGGCGTTGTCGGCGAAGTCGGGGCTGACCGAGACGACCTTCGTGCCGCGGTAGCGCACCTCGGCCATGAAGTGCGCGTCCGGCGTGCGGGTGACCGGCACGTTCGAGCCCCACATCATGAGGTACGCGGAGTTCCACCAGTCGGCCGACTCCGGCACGTCGGTCTGGTCGCCGAACATCTGCGGGGAGGCCGGCGGCAGGTCGGCGTACCAGTCGTAGAACGAGAGCACGGTGCCGCCGACGAGGGAGTAGAAGCGCGTGCCGGCGGCGTAGGAGATCTGCGACATCGCGGGGATGACAGAGAACCCGGCGAGACGGTCGGGCCCGTACTTCTTCGTCGTGTAGACGTGCGCGGCGGCCGCGATCTCCACGGCCTCCTCCCAGGAGGTGCGCACGAGCCCGCCCTTGCCGCGGGCCCGCTTGTACGTGCGGGACTTCTCCGGGTCTTCGACGATGCTCGCCCACGCCTCGACCGGGTCGCCGTAGTGCTCCTTGGCCTCGCGGTACATCGACAGCAGCACGCCGCGCGCGTACGGGTAGCGCACCCGCGTGGGGCTGTAGGTGTACCAGGAGAAGGAGGCACCGCGGGGGCAGCCGCGCGGCTCGTACTCCGGGCTGTCGTCACCGGTGGTCGGGTAGTCGGTCTGCTGCGCCTCCCACGTGATGATCCCGTCCTTGACGTAGACCTTCCACGAGCAGGAGCCGGTGCAGTTGACGCCGTGCGTCGAGCGCACCACCTTGTCGTGGCTCCACCGGTCGCGGTAGAAGCTGTCCGCCCCGCGCCCGCCTTCGTGGGTGATGCTGCGCCCGTCCTGCGAGACCTCGCCCCGCTTGTGGAAGAAGCGCCCCATCCCGAGGACCCCGTCTCCCGTGCCGTTGTGCCCGGAAGCCGGCCGCTTTGCCGTGGTGCTCACCCGTGTCTCCTTCGTCGTCGGGCCGTCTGTCGTCGAACGCCGCGAGGCGGGAACCGTCGACGTCCACTGGCCCCCGCCGGAAACTGCTCAGGTCAGAGAGCGTGGAGCGGCAACGATCGCTCCTATATTTGTCACTTGAAACTTCGGTCTAATACTAGGCAGGTCATCGGCCCGGTCGGCCAGGCCGATGGCGAGCAATGTGCCAGGCTCGCCCGTACCGGTGCCGCTGACGTACCGCCTACTGTTACATCGGCCTCACGCCGCGCGGGGGGCTAGCTCGACCCCACATACCACCCACTCGCACAGGAGCGACGATGAGCAGTCCCGGCCACCCGACCGACACCGGCGCGAAGTCGCCGGGCAACCCGTGGCTCATGCTCGGTCTCGCCACCTTGGGGTTCGCGCTGAACTTCTGGGCCTGGGCGCTGCTGAGCCCGCTCGGCCCGCTCTTCCGGGCCGACAAGACCCTGGGTGAGCTCTCCGAGTTCCAGGTCTCCCTCATGGTCGCGGTGCCGGTGGTCGTCGGCTCGCTCGGGCGCATCCCCGTCGGCGCGCTGACCGACCGCTACGGCGGCCGCATCATGTTCCCGCTGGTCTCGGCGATCACGATCGTGCCGGTGCTGTTCCTCGGCTTCATCGGGATCCACTCCTACGCGCTCATCCTCATCGGCGGCTTCTTCCTCGGTATCGGCGGCACCGCCTTCGCCGTCGGCGTGCCGTTCGTCAACGCGTGGTTCCCGCCGCAGAAGCGCGGTCTGGCGGTCGGCATCTTCGGCGCCGGCATGGGCGGCACCGCGATCAGCGCGCTGACCACCGTGCCGCTGTTCAAGCAGGGCCAGCTGCTGCCGTTCCTCATCACCGCCGCCGCCCTCGCGGCGTTCGCCGTCGTCTCCTGGCTGCTCATGCGCGACGCGCCCGGCCGCGGCCAGGCCCCCGGCACCCTGATGAGCCGGCTCGTCGCCACGAGCAAGCTGCCGATCACGTGGCAGGCCTGCATCCTGTACGCCGTCGCCTTCGGTGGCTACGTCGCGTTCTCCGTGTATCTGCCCGCTTACCTGCGCACCGCCCACGGCCTGGAGGCGGCCGACGCCGCCAACCGCATGGCCGGCTTCGTCGTCCTCGCGGTGCTCATGCGCCCGGTCGGCGGCTGGCTGGCCGACAAGTTCGGCGCCGTTCCCGTGCTCGGCATGGTGTTCTCGCATGTCGCGGTGTGCGCCGCGATCGCCGCGGCCTCCCCCGCCCTGGAAGCCGGCGGCACGATCGCCTTCCTCGTCATGGCCGCCGCGCTCGGCGCCGGCAGCGGCGCGACGTTCGCGCTCATCGCCCAGGCCACCGAGCCGAGCCGGGTCGGTGGCGTGACCGGTCTCGTCGGCGCGGCCGGTGGTCTCGGCGGGTTCGTGCCGCCGCTGATCATGGGCGCCGTGTACGGCAACACCGGCTCCTACGCCATCGGCCTGTGGATGCTCGCCGCCACCGCCGCGTTGACGCTCATCCTCACGTTCACCGTCGTGCACCGCACCGTGCTCACGATGGAGGCCCAGAAGGCCTGAGCCCTCGGCGGATTCGAGTGTGCAGGCAGGGACTCACCGCCGGATGACGCCAGGGCCGCCCCGCGCAGTGCGCCGGGGCGGCCCCTGCGCGTGTCGACAGCACCGGCTCGGGCTGAGAGAGTTCGAGAATGCCCACCTCGTCCTTCTCTTCCGTCTCCGACGCCCCGACCGGGTCGCTGTCGGTGATCCGGCCGCTGGCGGGTGCCGGGGGCCGGCACCGCGACACCGCCCGCGGCGGGCCCGCAGGCGAGCCGGCCACGGGGTCCGTCACCACGGTCTCCGAGCGCACCCACACGGTCGCGATGCTCTACCCGGGGCACAGCGCGCAGGACGAATACGCCTGGCTCGCCGAGCAGCTCGACGGCGTCAGCCTGCCCGTCGAGCACACCTGGCGCGGGCCCACGCTGCACGACGTCGAGTCGCTGCTCGCGCTGGGCACCAAGGAGCGGCTGGCGCCGGCGGCGCTGCGTGCGGCGCGGATCCACGGGGCCGACGCGGTGATGTGGGCCTGCACGTCGGGCAGTTTCGTCTACGGCTCGGCCGGGATCCAGCGTCAGGCGCGCTGGATCGCGGACGCCGCGCGGGTGCCCGCCTCGTCGACGAGCATCGCCTTCATCGAGGCGCTGCGGGCCCTGCGGGTGACGAAGGTCGCGGTGGCCGCGACCTACCCGCCGGCCGTCACCGGGCACTTCGTGCACCTGCTCACCGACGAGGGCTTCTCGGTCGCCGCGTGCTGCAGCCGCCGCCTCCCGACCGGCGAGGACACCGGCGCTCTGAGCCCCGAGCAGGTGCGTGACCTCATCGGAGACCGGTTTCCCGCCGACGTGCAGGCCGTCGTCGTACCGGACACCGCGCTGCACACCCTGCAGCTGGTCGAGGAGTTGGAGCGCGGGCTCGACAAGATCGTGCTCACGGCCAATCAGGTGACCGCCTGGTACGGACTGCGGCTGGCCGGCTGGCACGGCCGGGTCGAGGGATTGGGCCGGCTGTTCCTGTGACCGGTTCGGGTGTGCTCAGACGGCGGTCTCAGACCCAGATGACGGTGGGGTCGAGCCGCAGGTCGCGGCCCACGAGGTAGGCGAGCGCGAGGTCGAAGATGTCGTCGGACATGGGGTTTCCGTCGACGCACATCTCGTAGTCGGTGAACAGCGACTCGACGTACGGCACCGTGACCGGGCCGGTGAGGGCGCCGACGCGGCGGTCGCAGATGAGTTGCCAGGCAAGAAAGCTGGCCGGCTCGGTCGGCTTGATCGACCCGCTCGGCTCGGTGCCGGGCTTCCCGGAGGCGGTGTCGCGGGCGAAGTGTTCGCCGGTGACGACACCGAGCAGTTCGCGATCGGAATCGGTGAGAACGCGCAGATCATCCGGCTCGGCGGGCATCCATCGCACGTCGCCGGTGACGAAACGACCCGTCTCGGCCGCCGCTGCGTGGAGCAGCAGCGAAAGGTCGAATGTGCTGGTCATCGCCTTGGTCATCGTGTCACCTCCTACCTGCAGGTACTGCTGGGCGTTGCCTCCTCTTCGGCATCCGGGGCGCCGCACTGAGCACTCTCGTGCATGCGAGTCCGTATGCGCT
>JBDIAM010000114.1:0-10156 GCA_039812445.1 Piscicoccus intestinalis
GGTGACGACGCCGGTGGTGCGGGCGGCGAGCTGCTGCAGCTTGTTCCATTGGCCGGCGGCGTCGAGCTCGGGGCTGAGCACGTGCATGCACAGGGTGTCGTTGCGAAGCTGCACGCCGAGGCTGCCGGGCAGCAGGCTGATCATGAGCATCGACAGGTCCAGGGCCGCGCCCTCGGGCAGGATCACCGGCAGTTCCTCGTAGTGCGGCTCGATGGCGACGGGGCGCCGGACGGCGCGCGCGGCGACGTCGGCGCCGCCCTTGATCGACTGCCACAGGAACCACAGGCCGAGGTGCGCCATCGCGAACACCCGGCTGAACAGGTGCGGGCGGCGGTCCGGCTCCGTTTTCCACGGCGGCGACAGCAGGCACGACATCCCCAGCGCGAGCAGCACGACCGGCACCCCGTAGGTGAGGTACCCGCCTCCGGAGAGCACGAGCCACAGGGCGCCGAGAGCCAGAGTGCGCCACACGAGTCGCAGGATGACCAGCGTCACGACAACCCCTCCTGGATGAGCGCCACGAGGAAGAGCACGATCGAGAGCACGACGAGCAGCGCCACGCCGCTGGACCGCTCCCTGGTGAGCCGGTCTTCTCGGGCCACCGTGCCGACCACGACGAACCGGCCGAACCGGGAGGCGGCCGAGCTCGCCTCGGCGCCCGCGGCCCGGCTCAGCTCGTGCACCCGGTCCAGGCCGGCCCGCAGCGCCGCCCCGACGCGGGCGAGCTGCGCCTCCTCGGGCACGACGAGGTCACCGGGCGGGATCGCCGAGCCGTCGGGGTGGGCCACCCAGTCGGGCAGCACGTCCTGGCGCGACATCCACCACAGAGCCGCGCCGGCGAGCACCCCCAGGGCGATCGGCCACAGCGAGTCGCCCCACTCCAGCGGGTTCGCCGACGGCCGCGCGGCCTGCGGCACCCACCACAGCGCGACGAGCCACGGCACGGTCGCGGCGCTCAGCGCGAGCGCCACCCACGCCCACAGCTCGCCGCGCTCGCCAGGCTTGGGTTCGGGCTCCGAACGCCACAGCAGCCGGGCCAGCCGCAGCATGAGCAGCGTGGAGCCGGTCGCCACCAGCGAGAGCACGACGTCCAGCGGGGCGCCGATGAACGTCACGTCGCCGACGGCCCCCTTCGCGGCGTACTTGCCGAGCGCCCCGGCGGTCAGCGGCGCCCCGGCCAGCGCGAGGGCCGCGACGATCATGAGCGCCGCGACGAGCCGGCTGCGGTGGTGCTTGACCACCGAGACCCCGAGGAACAGCGCGCCCTTGACCAGCCCGTGGGCGACCGCGTAGACGACGACGGCGAGCGCGGCGGCGGGCGCGAGCGCCGGGTGGGCCAGACCGACTCCGATGACGGCGACGACGAACCCCATCTGCGAGATCGTCGAGTACGCGAGCACGACCTTCGGGTCGGCCTGCAGCGCCCCGATCGGCACCGCGAGAAACGCCCCGACGAGGGCCAGCACGACGAGCCCGGTGCCCCACTGCGGCAGCGCGACCGCGCCGAGCGGCAGGAACCGGATCATGCCGATCATCCCCGCCTTGACCATCGCGCCCGAGAGCACCGCGGAGGCGGCCGGCGGGGCCGCCGGGTGCGCCAGCGGCAACCAGATGTGCAGCGGCACCGTGCCCGCCTTCACCGCGAAACCGAGCAGCAGCAGCGTGATGACGACGTCGCGGTGCGGCGAGGCCGCCACGGCCTGCGGCACCTCGGCGACCATTCGGGCTCCGGTCGCGGCGATGAGGATGAGGGCCGCCAGCACCGCGGTCTCCGAGGCCACCGACATGACGAGGTAGACCCGGCCGGCGCGCCGCGCCTGCGCCGTGCGGTAGTGGATGACCAGCACGAACGCGCAGAAGCTCATCATCGCGAACGACAGGTAGAAGGTGACGACGTCGGCCGCCAGATAGGTGCCGATGTTGCCGCCGAAGGAGATGAGCAGGAAGCCGGCCAGGGCCCTCGAGGCGCGTTCGCGGTTCCAGCAGATCGCGGCGAGCGCCAGGCCGTACAGCAGCGCCGCGACGAGCAGCATCGGCCGGGCGAACTCGTCGACCGACACGTGCGTGCCGAGCAGCAGCCAGTCGACGCGGGCCGGCGGCGGGGCGAGCACCGCGAGCGCGACCGCGGGCAGCACGACGAGCGGAGCCAGCCGCACGAGCCCGGCCCGGGAGGCGGCCGCCGCCCCCGCCGGAAGCAGCCCGGCGAGCATGAGCAGCCCCGCGACGACGATCGGACCGGTCGCGGCGAGCACCCACAGCGCCCCGTCGGAGACGGTCATGAGAACACCCCCTGGGCGATCAGGTGCGCCAGATACAGCGGAGACAGATCGGCCCCGGCCGCCAGCCCCGCGACGAACGTCAGCACCATCGTCACGACGGCCGGCACGAGCAGCGCCAGCGGCGCCTCGGCGCGGGTCTCACCGCGCGCGAACTCCTTCCGCGGTTCGACGAACCACAGGAGGTAGACGATCGGCAGGAAGTACGCGGCGTTGAGCAGCGAGGAGACCATGAGCACGGCGACGACCCAGCCCTGCCCGGCCTCGACCGCCCCGACGCCGAGATACCACTTGGTGACGAACCCCGCCGTCGGCGGCACCCCGATCATGCCGAAGGCGCCGACGGTGAAGGCGGCCGACGTCAGCGGCATGCGCCGCCCCACCCCGGCCAGCCCGCGGATCGTCGTCACGCCGACGACCTCGGCGAACAGCCCCGCGCAGAAGAACAGCGTGATCTTCATGACGCCCTGGTGCACGATGTGCGCCAGCCCGCCGGTCGTCGCCGTCACGTGCGCCAGGCAGATCCCGAGCGTGATGTAACTGACCTGGGAGACGGTCGAATACGCGAGCCGGGCCTTGAGGTCGGTCTGGCGCAGGGCCTGGTACGAGCCGTACAGGATCGTGATCGAGGCGAGCACGAGCAGCGGCGTGAGCACCCCGAGCCGCTGCGCGACCGGCACGCCGTAGACGTCGTCGATGACCCGCACGACCCCGAACACGCCGGCCTTGACGACCGCCACCGCGTGCAGCAGCGCGGAGACGGGCGCGGGCGCCACCATCGCCTTCGGCAGCCAGCCGTGCACCGGCACGAGCGCCGCCTTGACCGACAGCCCGCCGATGAGCAGCACGAAGATCGCGATCGCCGTGGCGGGGGAGTCGGCGGCGATGCGGGCGACCGCCTCCGCGCCGCCCTCGGCGAAGTCGATGGGCCCGGCGAGCAGCGTCAGCCACACGACGCCGACGAGCAGGGTGAGGCCGGCGGTCAGCGCGTACCGCAGGTAGAGGCGGGCGGCGTCGAGGGCCTTCGGGGTGCCCCAGTGCGCGACGAGCGGGTACGTGGCCAGGGTGAGCAGCTCGTAGAACACGAGGAACGTCACGAGGTTGCCGGCGAAGGAGATGCCGGCGGTCGCGGTGACGCACAGGCTGAAGAAGCCGAAGAACCGGCTCTGGTGGGGCTTGCCGCGCAGGTAGCCGATCGCGTAGATCGTCGTCAGCAGCCACAGCAGCGCCGAGAGCGCGGAGAAGTACAGCGAGAACGGTTCGACGCGGACCACGAGGTCGATGCCGGGCAGGAACGGCATCGACCACTCCGGCCGGGCGCCGGCGACGACGGGCGGGATGAGGCTGACGACGATGGCGACCTTGAGCAGGGCGCCGGTGAGGTTGATGACGGTGCGGGCGCGGGCCGCCGACTGCGGCAGCGGGAAGACGAGGATCGCCGTCGTCAGCGCGACGACGACGGTCAGCGGCGCGGCGGTGTTGACGAGCCCGACGAGCGAGGTGAGCAGGGAGTCGATCACAGGCCACCCCTGGCGACGATCCCGAGGATCGGGACGGTGGCGAACCCGAGCGCGACGGCCAGCAGGCCGAGGGTCATCGGGATGGCCTGCACGTACAGCGGCACGCGGGCGGGGCGCACGTCGGGCTCGTCGTCGGGGACGAGCAGCATCGGCCGCAGCGTGCGCACGAGGTAGGCGGCCGACAGCAGGGTGCCCAGCAGCAGCACGGCGATGAGCCACCAGTGCGAGCCGATGACCGCGGCGGTCGCCAGCTGCCACTTGCCGGAGAAGCCGAGGGTGATCGGCAGCCCCGCGAGACTGACCGCGGCGGTGCCCATCGCCATGACGACATCGGCATGCTCGCGCCGGCGCCGCCGAGGGCGTCGAGTTCGTCGGTGCCGTAGGCCTCCTTGAGGATGCCGGCGCTCATGAACAGCGCGGCCTTGGCGACGCCGTGGCTGAGCACGAGCAGCAGGGTGCCGGCCAGGGCCGCGGCCGCGGCGGTGCCGGGGGTGGCGGCGCTGGGGTCGTCGGTGACGATGACCGGCAGCGCGACGAACCAGTAGCCGGCCTGCGCGACGGTGGAGTACGCGACGACCGGCTTGAGCCGGCTCTGGCGCAGCGCCATGATCGGGCCGCCGAGCAGCGCGAGCACCCCGAGCGCGCCGAGCACCCAGGCGAGCAGCGCCCCGGCCTGGGGCAGCAGGAGCACGAGCTCCCACAGCACGTACAGGCTCGCCTTGACGACCAGCGCCGACAGCAGCGGGCTCACCGCGGCCGGCGCCGCCGAGTGGGCCGGGATGAGCCAGCCGTGCAGCGGCATGAGCGCGACCTTCAGCGCGAGCCCGGTCGCGGCCAGGCTCACCGCGAGCGCCGCGGTCGTGCCGCCGAGGGAGTCGGTGGCGGCGTGCAGCTCGAGCGTTCCGGTCTGGGCGAAGATCAGTCCGACCGCGAGCAGGAAGAGCATGGCGCCGACGACGGCGATCATGAGGTAGCGAAACGCCGCCGACCAGGCCGGTGGGCCGCCGAGCGCGACGAGGGCGATGGCCGCGAGCGTGACGACCTCGAGGGCGACGTAGATGTTGAACAGGTCGTCGCTGACGTAGACGGCGTTGAGGCCGGCCCAGCACCCCAGCCACAGCGGCCAGAACGCCGGGCCGCCGGTGCCCGAGGGCAGCGCGGCGGCGTACAGGCTGATCGCGGCGCCGACGAGCGCGGTCATGAGGATGAGCAGCGCGCCGGGGCCGGTCAGGCGCAGCCCGATGCCCAGCGGCGGGGTCCAGCCGCCGAGTTCGGTCTGCACGGAGCCGGTGAGGTTGGAGACGACCGCGAGCACGACGACGACCAGCGTCGCCAGGCTCGCGAGCACCCCGAGCCACGGCCGCGCGCGGCGCGGCAGGCAGGCCGCGACCGCGGCGGCCAGCACCGGCAGCAGCACCGCGCCGCCGAGGGGGAGGGTGGCGTCGATCATTCCGGCTCACCCGCGCCCCGGGCCTTGCGCTGTGCGCGGGCGGTCTCGATGCGTTCGGCGAGCACGAGGCCGACCCCGGTGAACGCGACGGTGATGACGAGTCCGGTGATGGCCAGCGCCGACAGCACCGGGTCGATCGGCGCGCTGCGGGCGGCGAGCACGATGAGCACGAGCAGTGTGCCCGCGCCCATGACGTTGAGCGCGACGAGGCGGGCGAGGTGGTCGGCGGCGAGGCTGACTCGCACGAGACCCAGGCTGAACAGGGTGATCGCGACGAGGACGAAGAACGTGCCGGCGCTCACTGCGGTACCTCGTCGGGCGACTCGGCCGATCGCTGCGCGGCCGGGTCGTCTCCGGCGGACAGGCACAGATACAGCGCGAACAGTCCGGCCGCGATGCCCAGCGTCAGGAAGATCTCGACGGTGACGAGCACCGGCCCGACGAACGCCGGGTCGTACCGCAGCCACGGGTTGCCGGTCAGCGGCCCGAGGATCGCGGAGGCCACGAACACGACGACGCCCATCGTCACCGCCACCGGCAGCCACCGGTGCAGGCGCGGCGTCGGGTCGAACGGGGAGTGTCGCAGCAGGATGAGCAGGCCGGTGAGCACCGCGCCGGCCTGGAACGCGCCGCCCGCCTGGCTCGTGCCGGCGAACAACACCCAGCCGGCGAACACGAGCAGGGCCGGGGCGGCGAGCCCGACGAACCAGCGGAACGCGTCGGGCAGCCGCGGCGACGAGGCCGGAGGCGGTCCGTCCGGCCACTCGACGAGCGCCGTGACGGCCACGGCCCCCAGCACGATGACGAACGACTCCAGCAGCGTGTCGTAGGCGCGGAAGTTCAGCAGCACCGCGGTGACCCCGTGCTCGAAGCCCGCGTTCGGCAGCTGCTGGGCCACCGGCTCCTGCCAGCGGGGTTGTTCGCCGAGCGTCGGGGTCAGCGCCGCGCCGACCCCGACGATGAGGGTGCCGATCGCCAGGCTCGCCATCGACAGCACCGCCAGGGTGCGCGGCGGTGACTCCGAGCGGTCGCGCAGCGGAAACCGCCGCGGGTGCCGCGTGACCATCGCGACCATGAGGGCGCCCATGACACCGGCTCCGAGGGCGGCCTCGGCGAGGGCGACGTCGGGGGAGCCGACCACCGCCCAGACCGTGGCGAGCACGGCGCCGAACGCGAGGAATAGCAGCGCCGAGGCGTTGCGGGTGCGGGCGAAGATCGCGGCGACCGCGAGCGTGACGAGCAGCCCGCCGAGGGCGATATGGACGGGGCTGACCGGCTCGTTCACGAGGGGCGGCCTTCGGAGGTCGCCTCGGCGTCGGAGTCGGCGAGGACCCCGGCCGCCAGGAGGCGGGCCCCGAGGGCCGAGGAGAACACGGCGAACAGCCACACGAGCGCGAGCTTGGCGGCGGTGGCGAGGGTGTCGGCCTGCAGCATGAGTCCGACGAGCAGGAGCCCGAGGCCGAGGTTGTCGGCCTTGGTCAGGGCGTGCAGGCGCGAGGCGAGGTCGCCGAACCGCCAGATGCCCACCGTGCCGGCGGTGAAGAACACGCAGCCCGCGGCGATGAAGACGGCGGCGAGGACGTCGAGCGCGATCACCGGTCGGCCCCGCGCTCGGAATCGGCGCTCGCGCCGGCGGCGTCGGGGTCGGCGTCGGCGTCGGCGTCAGCCCGACCGGCTCCGGCGCGGCGCGCGGCGGACCGGGCAGCGACGATGACGAGCGCCAGCGCCATGAGGGCCAGGGCGGCGTCGACGAGCCCGGATTGACGCAGGGCCTGCGAGGCCACGGCGAGGATCGCGGCGCCCGCGGTGCCGGAGATGAGCACCCCGAGCAGCCAGGCGTCGGGCTCCTTGTCCCCGCTGCCGCCGCCGCTGCCGTCGCCGCTGCCGCGGGCGGCGCCGGCGACGGCGACCGCGAGATTGATCGCCAACACCACGATCGCCGCGGTCAACACGTAGGTCATCGATCTCCCGTCCCGCTGGGTCCTGGGCGCACGGCCGAAAGATGGTGGGAGATCTGCCGCGTCTGCGCGGGTGAATCTCCCACCGTCCGGTGCCGCCCCGCCTCCCGGGGCTGAGCGTCAGCCCGTCAGGGCATCTGCGTGGCGGCGTTGTCACCCTCGATGCGCTCGCCGGCGGCCTTGGCCTTGACGAACGACACGAGCGAGGCGACACGACCGCCGGGGCTGTCCCAGTACTCGGCGGAGTCGGCGTCGACGTGCAGGAGCCCGACCTCCGGGTCGGTGGGGCCGCCGGTGAACCAGGCCTCGACGAGGGGACCCCACAACTCCTCGATGAGCGCCTCGTCGCGGAGGATCTCGCCGCGGCCGGCCACCGAGATCCACGTGCCCTGCGAGGAGACGGCCACGTTCAGGCGCGGCTCGGCCTCGATCGCGCGGGCCTGGTCGGAGGTGCGGCCGATGAAGAACCACAGGTCACCGTCGTCGGCGACCTTCTGGATGGCCATCGGCCGCGCCTGCAGCCCGCCGTCGGCGCCGATCGTCGTGACCATCGCCAGGCGCTCGTCCCGGAGCAGGTCGACGACCTTGGCGGAGTCCGGGGAGTGGGGGGTGTGCGGCTGGTTCCCGTGCTGCGGGGTGGGCTGGTCCACGATGCACCTCTGCTGTCGGCTGGTCGCTGCGTGCGCAGCCCCTCCACCCAAACATTTCGACGCGCGTGCCGCGCGCCGAAATCACCCGTGCTGCGGCGGGTGCCGGCGGTCAGCTGAACCGGCGCTGCAGGGCCGTGATGCCGGCGGCGTACACGTCGTCGCGGAAGACCGGCGTCATCTCGGCCTCGACGGAGGCGTCGGCGTCGTACTCGCCCCACCACTGCACGAACGTGTGGCCGGTGTCGGTGACCGGCGCCAGTCGCAGCGTCGAGACGTACCGGCGCACGGCGAACGGGTTCTCGACGAACTCGTAGGTGAACGTCGTGGCCGCGTCGTCGAGGGTGACGAGGCGTTCGACGACCACGGCACCGTCGGCCAACTCGAGCCGGCGCACCGCGCCGACCTGGCCCTCCGCACCCTGGCTCAGGCTGCTCTGCGCGATCGTCGGATGCCACTGCGGCAGGCCGTCGAAGGGCCGGACCAGCTCCCACACGGCCTCGATCGAGGCGGCGACGACTCCGCTGGCGTAGGGCTTCGGCATGGCTTCCTCCACGTCGTCCGGGGATCGATGATCGGGGCGCTGGGCGACCGGGCGCGGGAGCACCCGGGAGCACCCGTTCTGTGTGGCGACGCTAACAGCGCCCCTGGTCCGCGCGGAGCGGACAGGTGAAATTCGCCGGTAACACCGGTCGTATGGCGGCGAAACGCGGGTCTTGTGCACTGGGGTGGGCGTCCCACCCGACTCCCGCGCAGGGGGCGTGCACCGCACCCGGCTCCCTTCTTCCGATGACGAGGTCACCATGTCTACAGACGCGCGCACGGACGCGGCGAACGAACTCGCCGGCCCGAGCGGCGGCGGCGTCGACGAACGCCTGCCCGCCGCCAAGACCGCCACGTTCGCGATCCAGCACCTGCTCATCATGTACGCGGGCGCGGTCGCGGTGCCGCTGGCGTTCGGGGCCGCGATGGGCCTCGACCAGGCGACGATCGCGATGCTCGTCAACGCCGACCTGCTCGTCTGCGGGATCATCACGATCATCCAGAGCCTGGGGGTCGGGCGGATCCTCGGCGCGCGGCTGCCGATCATCGGCGGCGCCACGTTCATCCAGCTCGCGCCGCTGGTGGCGATCGGTCAGGAGTACGGGCTGCACGCAGTCTGGGGCTGCATGCTCGCCGGCGGCATCGTCGGCATGCTGCTGGCCTACCCGTTCTCGCTGGTGATCCGGTACTTCCCGCCGCTGGTCACCGGCTCCGTGCTCGTCGTCGTCGGGGTGTCGCTGATCAGCGTCGCCGGCGGGCTCATCGTCGGCAACAACCCGGAACTGCCGACGTACGGGCAGCCGTCCCGGATCGTCGTCGGGGCCGTCGTCATGGCGGTGGCGCTGGCGTTCACGACGCTGATGCGCGGCTTCTGGGCGCAGGCGGGGCTGCTCGTCTCGATCGTCGTCGGCATCCTCGTCTCCTGGCCGCTCGGGCTCCTGAACTTCGCGGGCGTGGGGCCGGCGCACTGGTTCGGCGTCGTGACCCCGTTCCACTTCGGCGCGCCGGCCTTCCCGATCGCCGGGGTCATCTCGTGCTCGATCGTCATGGCCGTCGTGTTCGCCGAATCGCTGGCCAGCGTCATGGCGCTCGCGGAGATCACCGGCAAGCCGCTGACCCGCGGAGACATCGCGCGGGCCCTCGCCGCCGACGGACTGTCGGGCGTGCTCGGCGGCATCATGAACTCGTTCTACGACACGATCTTCAATCAGAACGTCGGGGCGGTGCGCACGACCGGGGTGCACAGCCGGTACGTCACCGCGGTCTCCGGCGCGCTGCTCGTCGTCATGGGGTTCGTGCCGAAGATGGGCGCGGTCGTCGCGTCGCTGCCCGGGCCGGTGGTCGGCGGTGCCGCGCTCGTGCTGTTCGGCACGATCGCCGTCGTCGGCATCCAGACCCTGCGCAAGGGCGGCTTGCACGACAGCGTCAACGCCACCATCGTCGCGACCGCGATCTCGCTCGGGCTGCTGCCGCGCTTCATGGAGGGCATGTTCGAGCACTTCCCGGACTGGTCGGTGACGATCCTGTCCGACGGCATCGTGCTCGCGGCCATCACCGCGTTCGTGCTCAACCTCGTGTTCAACCACACGTCGCTGGCCACCCTGCCCCAGCGCGACGAGAGCGTGCGCCTGGCCCACCTGCGCTCCCGCCCACGACCCTGAAAACTGCGAGTCGTGGTCGGAGCTGCAGTCCGTGCCGCAGTCCTCACCGCGACACGCAGTTCTCACGGACGTTGCGCGCAGCGCGACACGCAGTTCTCACG
>JBDIAM010000115.1:0-10084 GCA_039812445.1 Piscicoccus intestinalis
TCCATCTCGCGGGCCACGCGTGAGCGGGTAGCCGGTGGGTCGACGCCAGGCTGGACGGGAAGACCCGGCTGGGCGGGGAGCCCCGGCACCCGCGCCAGCCACCGTTCGGACTATCACCGGCCGGGCGGGAGAATCGGGCCCACGTCTGTGACCAGCAGTTTCATGATCCTCTGGGGCTGGCGGTGGTTCGTGGTGATAGTCCGAGCGGTGTCCACAGCCCTGTGGATAACGCCCGACCGGGGCTTGTGGGGTGTCGAGAGCACGGCTCCGCGACGTCAGCCGCGGTCGGTGCGGTCGGTGAGGTCGGCGACGATCTGCTCGCGGGCCAGGCGGCCGGCGCGGGTGGGCAGCAGCGGGTACACGTGCACCAGGCCGTGCCCGACGTGCAGGTCGACGTCGACGCCGGCGGCGCGGGCGCGCTGCTCGAGCAGACGGACGTCGGGGGAGAGGATGTCGCGGGTGCCGACGTACACACTGAGCGGCCCGAGCCCGGCCAGGTCGGCGGCCAGGGGGCTGACCCGCTGATCGGACACGGGCAGGGCGCCGCGCCAGTGCTCGGAGAACACCCGCCCGCCGGGCACCGCGAGCCATGGGTCGTCGGGCTGCACCCGCGGGATCTGCGGGTTCGACCAGGACAGGTCGAGCGCCGGCGCGATGAGCACGGTTCGGGACACCCGCAGGCCGTGCCGGTCGCGCAGTTCCAACGCGGTGGACAGCGCGATCTGCCCGCCGGCGGAGTCCCCGGCCAGCCGCACGATGCCGAACCGGTCGGCCGCTTGGCGGGCGATGTCGGCGACGGTGCCGACGACCTCCTGCGCGGTGCCGAACGGCACGAGCGGGTAGATCGGCACGAGGACGGCGGCGCCCGACTCCGCGGCGATCTGCTCGACGAGCCGCCAGTGCGGCAGGACGATCTCGTTGACCCACGCGCCGCCGTGCGTGTAGACGACGGCGCCGCGCGGCGCGCGGCCCTTCGGCGCCACCGTGTAGAGCGGCCAGCCGCCGTGCCGCGCCGCCGTGATCGTCACGGGTCGGGTGAGCCGCCGGGGCGGGTGGAACGACTGCGGGCGCAGCGAGCGCTCCGCGATCCGCTCGCGGGCCACATCGGGCGAGGTGAACGCGCGGTTGGCGCGCGTGGCTCGCAGGGCCAACGGCACCAGGGCCTCGGGAACGCGCATCAACTGCTCACCTCTCGAAACGCAGGGGCGCGTCCACCATAACCAGGCTGCTCGCAAGGGTCGGCCGTCCGAATCCGCGGCCGGCGGCCGGCGAACACGGGTGCGCCCTGCCGTGGCGCATGCCACACTGCACACCATTGCGCCACGGCCGCCGGGTGCCGCCCGGCGCCTCGTCCGTGATTCCCACCGCAGGAGACCCGATGCCCGCCTTCAAGACCATCGTCGTCAACGTGGATGATCTCGCCGCGGCCAAGGCCGTGTACGCGACGGCGCTCGGCGCCGAGCCGCACACCGACCAGCCCCACTACGTCGGCTTCGACGTCGACGGCTGCGAGTTCGGGCTCGCCCCGCGGCAGGGTCCCGACCTGCCCGCCGGCGTCGTGCCCTACCTCGACTCCGACGACGTCGAGGCCACCCTGGACGCGCTGCGACAGGCCGGCGCCACCGTGCTGCAGGAGTCGACCGACGTCGGAGGCGGTACCGCCATCGCCATCGTCGCCGACCCCGAGGGCAACCGGTTCGGGATCCGCTCGGCCCGGTGAGGCAGGCCACGGCCGTCCGCGGGGCCTGCCCGAGGCGGCGTGCACCGCGGTGACGAGGGCCCCTGACGAGGCGGCCGCCGTGTCGCTGGCCTACCCCTTCCGGGGCGACTGGCTCGTGCAGAACAGCCCGGCCAACCGGGTGCCCAGCCACGGCACGTGGTTGTTCGCGACGAGCCACGCGATCGACTTCGTGCCCGTCGACGCCGACGGCCGCTCGGCGCGCTTCACGCCCGCCTCGATGCTGCGGCCCGAGCCGCCCGAGCGGTTCGTCGGGTTCGGCCGATCGGTGCTTGCGCCCGTCTCCGGCACTGTCGTCGCGGCGCACGACGGGGAGCCCGACCACGGCGCCTATCGCGGACTGCCCTCGATCGGCTACGCGCTGACCCAGCGCCGCCGGGCCGCCCGCGGGTGGGTCGGGCTCGCCGGCAACCACGTCGTCATCGCGATCGACGAGCGCGGGCCGTTCGTCGCTTTGTGTCATCTGCGTAGCACAAGTGTCGGTGTGCGGGTCGGCCGGCGGGTCAGCGTCGGCGACCGTATCGGCGAGTGTGGCAATTCGGGGAACAGCACCGAGCCGCATCTGCACGTGCAGGTCGTGGACACCCTTGCCATCGAGCGGGCTAACGGGCTGCCGTTGACGTTCGCCGGTGGCCTGCCACGCAACGGCGAGATCGTGCGCCCGTCCCAGGAGTAGCCGCGCCCGCCGAGTGCCCGGCCGACCGGGGCGCTGAGCGTGGCCGCGCGCCCGGACGGGCGTGGCCTACTCGCCGTGCGCCGGCTCGCCCAGGCGCAGCCGGACCAGGGGGATCCGCGGGTCGGCCTGACCGGTCGCCTCGCTGATCACCGAGCGCAGCCTGGCCCACAGCCGAGGATGTGCCCGTTGATAGCGCGCCAGCATGGCGGCACTGGACTGCTCGTCGAGGAGTTCCGCGGTCGCCGGCACGCGACGTGCGAACAGGTGCCAGACGTGACACTGCGGACGGGCGCGCAGGTTCTGGTACCACTGGGCCCGTTCGCCGAAGCCGGACGCGACGATCAGCGCGTGCGGTCGTTGGTCCTCGACGACCTCGAGGGTCGTGAATCGCGGTGCGCCGCTGCGGCGCCCGGTGTGTTCCAGCAACAGCAGACGGGGGCCGAACAGCCAGGCCAGGCCGGCGCGCTGCACCAGCACCGGTGCGCGCGCCAACCGCGGTGTCGTGAGGAATCGCCCGAGCATCCCGGCCATGGTTCCCTCCGCATGCCTGCCGGAGCAAGAGGTCCGGGTGGGCCTGCGCCGGCCGGCGGCCGGTGCGTCAACTCCAGTCGGCGCCGTCGTCGATGGGCGACTCCGCGTTGTCCTCGTCCAGGCAGAACTGGAGGATCTCGGTCTGGAGGGCCATCTGGTTCACCGGGCCGTCGTCCTTGTCGTGGTCCCGCAGCATGCGCGTCATGATGTCCTTCTGCTCATCGGACACACCCTCGGTGACGATCTCGATGCCGGGTCGATCCAGCTCCGTCCGCTGGGCACATGTGGTTTCGCCACCCGGGCCGGAATCGCCACACCCACTCAGCGCCCCGGTCGTCACCGCCACGATGGCCAGGCGCCGCGCCCGCCGCGCCCGGGCCAGGTGACTGGCTCCCTTCCTGATTGCTCGGCCACCCGAACGTCGTGTCGTGCCGCGAAACGTCAGAACATGCGCATGTTGCATTTGTCGATCCCGTACTGATTGAGGCGCTCCATGGATTTTGCGGATTTCGCCGCGGTGAGAACGCTGCCGGCCAAGCCGCCGATCGGGTCCTTGATCATGCCGCCGGCGTTATCGGCCTGCTCGTCGAGGTTGTCCCGCACGGCCTCGGCGTCACCACGGATCTCCTGCGGCGCCACCTCCGCCAGCTCCGAGAACATCGTTCGCAGATCGAGGATCGACGCGGCTCCTTGAGCCATTCCGAGCAGCACCTGATCGTCGTCGGAGGAGTCGAGGGCCTCGTTGGCCTGCTGCATCGACGACTCGAACTCCTGGCGATGCTTGGCCATCGTGTCGCAGAACGCCTCCTCGGATCGTCCCGACGAGCACCCCGCCGTCAGCAGTACCGACGCCACCGCTGCCACCGCCGCACAGGCCGCCGTCTCCCGCCTGATCATGCCGCCCCCGTGGAATTCGAATTGTCTCGATCGGGCGTTTTCATCGGCTTTATCGATCATGTGCGCCCGGCCTGTTGGCGCCTTTCCCGTCGGCCCCGCGCGATGGGCGATGAGGCGCGAGGCTCGGGAACTTAATGACGTGTTCCGAGGTATGGCGTCAAGGATCGTCGCCGTGCGCGATCGATCAGAAAAGCCCGTCGACCCGAGAACGCAGAGCGCTCACGCACCGTCGATCTCTGGACCGGTCTCGTAGTCGATGACGTGGCAGAGCTCGCCGCGACCGTCCTCGGCCAGCACCGCGCGCATCGCGTGCTCGATGCGCTCGAACGGCGTGACGCCGGTGATGAACTCGTCGAACACCGGGTCGCGCAGGGCCTGCAACGCCACGGTGAGCCGTTCCGCGTGGCTGCGGGAGGACCGTCTCCGCGGGGAGATCCGGCCGACCTGGCTGGCGCGCACCGACAGGCGCCGGCTGTGGAAGTCGGCGCCCAGCGGCACCGGCACCTCACCGTCGCCGTACCACGACATCTCCAACACCTCGCCCTCGTCGGCGACGAGCTCCAGCGCTCGCGCCAGCCCGGCCGGGTGGCCGGAGGCGTGCACGATGCTGTCGCACCCGCCCGCGGCCTCGTCGGGGGTGGCGAACTCGATGCCGAGCGCCGCGGCGAACGCCGCCTTGGACGGGTCCGCGTCGATGAGTTGGAGACGTTCCACGGGAAACATTCGCAGCAGCGCCGCGACGGAGGCGCCGACCATGCCCGCGCCGATCACCGCGATCCGGTCGCCGAGCAGCGGCGCGAGGTCCCAGCACGCGTTGACGGCCGTCTCCAGGGTGCCGGCGAGCACCGCCCGGCGCGGGGGCACGCCCTCGGGCAGCACGGTGACCGCCTCCGCCGGCACGACGTAGCGGTCCGCGTGCGGGTGCAGGCAGAAGACGTCGCGCCCGAGCAGCTCGTCCGGCCCGGCCTCCACCGTGCCGACCGACAGGTACCCGTATGCGACCGGCCAGGGAAACTCCCCGCGCTGGAACGGAGCCCGCATCGTCGCGGCGACCGCGGCGGGCACCCGTCCGTGGCGCACGAGCCGTTCGGTGCCCCGCGAGATCCCGCTGAACCGGGTGCGTACGAGCACGTCGTGCGGAGTCGGTGCCGCCAGCGGCTCCTCGCGCAGTTCCCCCCGGTCCGGCCCGGTGAGCCAGTGCGTACGCGCCGTGTCGTGCCGGGGTGCGTTCATGCCGCCCTCCGCTCTCCGTCGCGCCGGCCGAGGCCGAACCGGCCGCGCGCTACCCGGCCGGTACGGGTCGCCGGGGCCTTCGGGTTTCTCCAGGCCCGAGCGCCGCCACGGGTCGGACCCGTCGCGGTTCGCGTGGGCGAGCCGTGGGAGGTCGTCGAGGCGGGCCGGGCGCGGCGCCCGAGCAGCCACACGGGCAGCCCGGGCAGGCTCGCGACGAACGCGAGCACGCCGTACGCCACCGCGGTGCTCACGCCCAGCTGCGCCCCGAGACCAGCGGTGGCGAACGCCCACGCCGCGGCGCCCTCACGCGGCCCCCACCCGCCGACGTTCAGCGGCACCCCCATCGCGACGAGCGCGAGCAGCACCAGCGGAACCAACGCGGACATGGGCTCGTGGGCGCCGACGGCGCGGGCCGCGACGAGGAACAGCGCGACGTGCCCGGCGAGCACGGCCAGCGACAGGCCAGCGATGTGCGGCCACGTGTCGGCGGCGAGCAGTCGTCGCAGCTCCCCGCGCACGCGACCGCCTCCGTGACGCGTTGCGCGGCGGGTCACGACGACCCCGACCAGCAGCGCGGCCAGGAGCCCGACCAGCAGCCCGACCCCAACGGCCGACGCGACCGGCGGGGCCCACGCCCCCAGCCACGCGGGGCCGGCCGCGAGCGCGGCCGCGGTGACGATCCACAGGGCCACCTGGCCGCTGAGCCGCTCGAAGACGACGGCCCGGGCGGCGGGTCCGGGTGCGCCGCTGGAGACGGCGTGCCGCACCGCGCGCTCGGCGTCGCCGACGACCCCCGCCGGCAGCGACGCGTTGAGGAACAGCGAGCGGTAGTAGGCGCCCACCGCCTGGCCGTGCCGCAGGTGCAGCGCGCCGAGCCGGGTGGCCACGAGCCGCCACCGCAGCGCGCTGCCGATCGTCGTCAACAGCCCGATCCCGAGGGCGCACGCGACGGTCGCGGGAGTCAGCGCACCGGCTCCCTCGACGAACCCGTCAGTGCCGAACCGCGCGGCGAGAAACCCGAGGATCGCGACGCCGGTGCCGACCTTCGCCACCGCCCCCAGCCACGGGGGCACGCGCGGCCGGGCCGGCGCGGCCCCCCGATGCCGCCACAGCCACCGCGTGTCGCGGCCGAACGACCAGGCCAGCGCGGCCAACGCCGCCGCGCACACGACCCGGGCCGCGGACACCGGCAACAGCCCGGAGGCGGTGACCGCCAGCGCGACGCCCTGCACCGCGGCCACGGTCTTGCGGGCCGTCGACGGCGGCAGCGGGGCGTTCAGCCACGCCAGCGCGAGACCGGCTCCGGCGAAGAGGTACCGGGCCGCGCCGATCGACAGCACCCACCAGCCGATCGTCGGGGCGACCGCGACCGCGAGGAGCGCGATGAGCAGCGCGTCCGACTCCATGTCGAAGCGGGCGCCGCGGGTGGTGGAGCCGCGGCGTCGGGCGACGTACCCGTCGAGGGCGTCCAGCGCCAGGGACACGCCCGCGACGGCGGCGACCGCGGGGCCGGGCAGGGTCGACACGGGCAGGGTCGACACGGGCAGCGACTCGGGCAACGACTCGGTCGGGGCGGGGTCGGTCAGGGCGCCGTCGAGGAACAGGACCCCGATGCAGCCGGCCACCGCGCAGGTCAGCCCGGCCCGCACGAACGTCACCCGGTCCGCCGAGTTCACCGGGCCGGCTGCCCGGGCGTAACACGCGACGATCACGGTGCCCGTCGCCAGAGCGAGCAGCACTGGCACGGCCGGTGATTCGACGCGTGCGGAGGCAAGGGCGAGCCCCGCCGCGGCCAGCCCCGCCCAGCACCACCAGGCGGCGAGCTCACCGGCCATCGCTCGCGATCCGCGCACGGACTCCTCCTTGGGGCGGGTGTGCCGTCAAGTATGTCCGTTCCGTTCTAGTCTCGTCGGGTGGGAGCTTGTGTGCCAGGGTGTCCGGCATGACCGGAATCGACGTCGGCGTCACCGTCGCGGCGCGCACCGTGTTGCCGACCCGTCACGGCGGCTTCGACGTGCTCGCCCTGCAGGTCGACGACGAACCCGCGTACGTGCTGCTCGGGATGGGGCTGGAGGAGGCGACCGACGAGCCGCTACCGGTGCGACTGCACTCCGAGTGCCTCACCGGCGACGCCCTCGGCTCGCACCGCTGCGACTGCGGCGACCAGCTCGACGCCGCCTTCGCGTGGATCGCCGCGCACGGCCGCGGCGCGGTGCTCTACCTGCGCGGGCACGAGGGGCGCGGCATCGGCCTGGTCGACAAGCTGCGCGCCTACGGGCTGCAGGACGCGGGCGCCGACACCGTCGACGCCAACCTGCGGCTGGGCCGCCAGCCCGACGAGCGTGACTATCGGGGCGCCGCTCGCGCCCTCGCGGGCCTGGGCATCTGGCGCATCCGGCTGCTGTCGAGCAACCCCGCCAAGGAGGAGGCGCTGCGCGAGGCCGGCATCGAGGTCGTCGAGCGCCGCGGGCTCCTCGTGCCCGAACGCCCCGAGAACCGCGCCTACCTGCGGACCAAGCGGGCGCGCATGGGCCACGATCCGGCGGCCTCGGTGGACCCGACGGTGGGCGACGCCGACCCGTTCTACGACCCGGCGCGCCGCCCGATCGTCACGTTTGCGCAGATGGGGCAGAGCATCGACGGGTTCGTCGCGACGCGCGCCGGCGAGGGCCTCGGCCTGACCTCGCCCGAGGATCACCTGCACCTGCACCGGTTGCGCTCGCTGGCCGACGCGGTCGTCGTGGGCGCGTCGACGATCGTGTCCGACGACCCGCGCCTGACCGTGCGGCTCGTGCCCGGCGACAACCCGGTGCGGGTCGTGCTCGACCCGCGCGCCCGGGTGCCGCGGCAGGCCACGGTGTTCGGCGACGGCGCGGCCCCGACCCTGTGGATCGTCGGACCGCAGGCGCTCGTGGAGGAGCCCCCCGAGCGTGCCGAGCTCGTGCGGCTGCCCCTCGTGCGGGGGCGGTTCGAGCCGGCCGCGGTCGTCGCGGCGCTGCGCGAGCGCGGGTTGACCAGGGTGCTCGTCGAGGGAGGCGGCACGACCGTCTCCGCGTTCTGGCGCGCCGGGGCGCTCGACCACCTCTACCTGACGATCAGCCCGGTCTTCCTCGGCGACGGGGTGCGCGGCGTGCAGGTCGAGCCCAGCGACCGGTTGGACGCCGCACCGCGGCCCCCGGTCGTGTCGCGGCCGCTCGGGTCGGACACGTGCCACTCCTTCACGCTCTGCCCTGGGCCGGTCGAGCCGGTGGAGCCGGTGGAGTCCGTGGAGTCCGTCGAGCCCGTGGGGCCGGTTACTGGGGGCTGAGCCACACGTCGGTGTGCTCGAGCCGCACGGTGAGCCGGCCGCGCCGCAGCTGCGTGCGGCGACGCTCGAGCCAGGACTGCGCCGGGTCGCGCAGTTCGGGGCGGGCGGCGACGGCGGCGGCCACGCGCTCGGTGAGGAAGCGGTCGATGAGGGCCGATTGAGCCGGGTCGGCGGCGTCCAGGTGCCACGGGGAGTCGGCCTGCACGAGGCCGGGGTAGCGGTCGACGAGGTGGTCGATCGCGCGATGACCCAGCGCCTGCCCGCGGCCCTGATGCTCGTGGAAGGCGGCGTCGAGCCGCTCGGTCAGCTCGGTCGGCTCGGTCGGCTCGGTCGACTGGGCGTCGGGCCCGTCGAGCGGCTCGACGTGCCAGGCCGGGCCGATCGTGAGGGCCACGAGGAGGGCCGCGCCCGCCGCCATGGCGTCGTCGACGAACCGGTCGAGCTGGTCGGCGGTGAGCAGGTCGAGCAGCGCGGAGGCGGTGACGAGCGTGACCCCCGGCTCCGGCGACCCGGGCTGCCGCAGCAGCCCCGGCAGGTCGGCGAGGTCGCCGCACACGCGCCGCGCGCTCAGCCCGGGCGGTACGTGCGCGAGCAGCCTGTCGTCGTGGTCGAGCAGCGTCCAGCGCACCGGGTGTCCGGGCGCGAGGGCCGTCAGGCGCGGGGCGAGCCAGCGCGCGTTGGCGCCCGTTCCGGCTCCGGCGTCGACGACGTGCAAGGGGCGGTCGCCGTCGGCCAGGCGGGGGGCCAGCCAGGCCGCGACCGCCGGACGCAGGGCCGGCCAGGACCGGTCGCGCGCGGCGGCGTCCGCGGGTTCGCGCAGCGCCAGCCAGTCGGGTTCGATGCGGTGGGTGCTGGGCTCGGTGCTGGGCTCGGTGCTGGGCTCGGTGTTGGGCTCGGTCATCGCTTGGCTCCCGACTCCTCGGCGGCCGCAGCCGGCAGCGCGAACGCGGACGCCACCGCCAGGGCGGCGTCTCGCCACGCCGGCAGGCGCTCGGCGGCGCCGGCGGCCGCGGTCGCCCAGTCGGCCCGCAGCCGCTCGTCGCGCAGCCAGCGGCCCAGCGTGCGGGACAGGTCGGCGAGGTCGACGGCGGCGCCCGGCGCCGGCTCGCCAGCGAGCCCCACGGCCTCCTGCGCGCCGGTGCCCGCGGTGACGACGGCGGGCACGCCACGCGCCAGCGCCTCCGTGACGACCATGCCGAAGGTCTCCGCGAGCGAGGGCAGCACGAGCAGGTCGGTGCGCCGCCACAGCTCCTCGAGGTCGGCGCCGGCGGCGGCGCCGCGAATGGTCACCCGCCCCCGCACGTCCGCGGCGTCGGCTCGCGCGCGGAGCCGGGCGGCGTACCCGGGATCGTGGTCGTCCGGCCCGCAGAGGGTGAGACTCCACGGCCGGTCGGCGTGCGCGGCCAGCGCCTCGACGAGGGCCGCCGCGTTCTTGCGGGGTGTCAGCGCCGCGAGGCAGGTCACCGCCGGCTGCGCGGCACCGGCATCGGCTCGCGCTCTTCGCTCGGCGCCCGCACCCCGCGACCAGGCCGCACCCCGCGACGAGGCCGCACCCCGCGAGGAGGCCGCACCCCGCGAGGAGGCCGCACCCCGCGAGGAGGCCTCGCCCCGCGAGGAGGCCTCATCCCGCGACGAGACCGCACCCCTTCCCGGCGCCGGGGGCAGGTCGGTGCCCGGGTGCGCGATGACGAGCGCTGGCCCG
>JBDIAM010000116.1:0-10070 GCA_039812445.1 Piscicoccus intestinalis
GTGCGGAAGAAGGGATTCGAACCCTCACACCCGAAGGCACAGGAACCTAAATCCTGCGTGTCTGCCAGTTCCACCACTTCCGCGCAACGTCCGAGCCTAGTAGACGCGACACGCGTCAGCCGGGCGGTTCGACACGCCAGGGCACCGACCGGTTCCCCGCCACCGGTCGAAGCACCCTCGCGCCGGTCTCAGCCCAGCAGTTCGGGCATGACCTCGGCCAACGCGCGAAACGCCTTGCCGCGGTGGGAGATCGCGTTCTTCTCCGCCGGAGCCAGCTCGGCCGAGGTCTCGTCGCGGCCCGCCACCTGCAGGATCGGGTCGTAGCCGAAGCCGTTCTCCCCACGCGGTTCCCGCGTCAAGGTCCCGGGGAAGACGCCCTCGCGGGCGAGGGTCCGCCCGTCCGGCAGAGCCAACACCGCGCAGCACACGAACGCCGCCGAGCGGTGCTCGTCGGGCACGTCGGCCAGCTGCGCCAGGAGCAGCCGAAGGTTCGCCTCGTCGTCGCCGTGCCGGCCGCACCAGCGGGCGCTGAACACCCCTGGGGCGCCGCCGAGCACGTCGACCGCGAGGCCGGAGTCGTCGGCCAGCGCCGGCAGCCCCGTCTCCCGAGCCACGGTCAGCGCCTTGAGCGCCGCGTTGGCCTCGAACGTCACGCCCGTCTCCACGACGTCCGCGACGCCGAACTCGGTCACGCCGACGAGTTGCGCGTCCAGACGCGCCAGCACGTCGGCGAGGATCTCGCGCAGCTCGGCGACCTTGCCCGCGTTGCGGGTCGCCAGCACGATCCGCCGGTCTCCCCCGGCCCAGCCAGCCCCCGCGTGTGCGCCGGGCTCGGTCTCCGCGGTCATGACGCCCCCAACGCCTCACGCTGCAGCCGGGTCAGCTCCGCGCAGCCTCGCTCGGCCAACCCCAGCAGCGCGTCGAGCAGCGCGCGGTCGAACGGCTCGCCCTCGGCGGTGCCCTGCACCTCGACGAAGCGACCGTCTCCGGTCATGACGACGTTCATGTCGGTGCCCGCCGAGACGTCCTCGGGGTAGTCGAGGTCGAGTACCGGGGTGCCGTCGACGATCCCCACCGACACCGCGGAGACGGAGCCGGTCAGCGGCCGGGCCTTGGCCGCCACCGCCTTCATCCGGCGCCCGGTCTCGATGGCGTCGGCGAGCGCCACGTAGGCGCCGGTGATCGCGGCGGTGCGGGTGCCACCGTCGGCCTGCAACACGTCGCAGTCGAGCACCACCGTGTTCTCCCCCAGCTGCGTGGTGTCGACGACGGCGCGCAGCGACCGGCCGACGAGCCGCGAGATCTCGTGGGTGCGGCCGCCGATGCGGCCCTTGACCGACTCCCGGTCGCTGCGGGTGTTGGTCGAGCGGGGCAGCATCGCGTATTCGGCGGTGACCCAGCCCTTGCCCGAGCCCTTGCGCCAGCGCGGCACGCCCGCGGTGAAGGAGGCGGCGCACAGCACGCGCGTGCGGCCGAACTCGACGAGCACGGAGCCCTCGGCGTGGTCGAGCCAGTTGCGGGTGATGCGGATCTCCCGCAGCTGATCGGGCTCCCGCCCGTCGTGACGAGTCATGCCCGCCACCCTAACGACGCCCCCACCAACCGCCGAAGGCTGCCCTATCGGTCGAGGGCTAGGCCTGTAGCTGGAGCCCTCGACCGAAAGGGCAGCCTTCGGCCGAATGGGGGAAGGGCCGACCTTCGGCCGAATGCGGGGTGGGGCGGGGGGCTAGAGGTCGTAGGTGTGGCCGGGCTGGGCCAGTTCGACGTAGCCGGGCCAGTGCTCGGCGGCCTGGGCGCGGCAGACCTCGGGGTCGTTCCAGGCCGGGATGTGGGTGAGCATGAGCCGCTTGACGCCGCCGGCCGCGACCGCCGCCTGCGCCGCGCGCGACCCGCTCATGTGCACGCCCCGGGCGTCGTCGCGGCCGTCGACGTAGGCGCAGTCGGCGAGCACGAGGTCGGCGCCGGCGCACAGGTCGTTCAGCGCGTCGCACGCATCGGTGTCGCCGGTGTAGGCGAGGACCGCGCCGTCGGCCTCGACCCGGAGCCCGAAGGCCTCGACCGGATGCTGCACGGGCACGGGCGTGATCGTGAACGGACCGATCGACAGGGGCTCCTGCGCCCGGATCGTGCGGAAGTTCAGGCACGGCTCCAGCGGTTCGGGCTCGGCGGCCCCGTACGCCCGGGCCATTCGCGCGGAGGTCCCGGCGGGACCCCACACGTCCAGCGGCGCGGTCGGTCGGCGCACCGGCGAATAGCACCACATGACCTTCAGTCCGCACAGGTCGAGGCAGTGGTCGGCGTGCAGGTGGGTGAGCACGACGGCATCGAGGTCGAGCGGGTCGAAGTAGCGCTGCATGGCGCCCAGCGCCCCGTTGCCGAAGTCCAGCGCCACCCGCCAGGTGCGGCCCTCGTGCTGCGCGGAGACGACATAGCAGGCGGCCGGGCTCTCCGGCCCGGGGTAGCTGCCGGAACACCCGACGGCGAGGAGTCTCATGCCACGTTCCTGTCCCGCTCGACCGCCAGGTTGTCGACCTCCGGGCCGAGGAACCGGCGGGCCAACCGGCGGAAGACCTCCGGGTCGCCGGTCGTGCGGAAGGAGTGCTCGGCGCGACGCTCCGGGCACAGTTCGCCGCGGTCGGCGAGCACCCGGTAGACGTCCTTGGCGGCCTCTTCCGAGGAGGACACCAGCGTCACGAGGTCGCCCATGACGTAGGAGATGACGCCGGTGAGAAGCGGGTAGTGCGTGCAGCCGAGGATGAGCGTGTCGACGTCGGCCTCCTGCAGCGGCTCCAGGTACTCCCGGGCCACCTCCAGCAGCTCGTCGCCGCCGGTGATCCCCGCCTCGACGAACTCGACGAACCGCGGGCACGGGCGGCTGATGACCTTCAGTTGCGGAGCGGCGGCGAACGCGTCCGGGTAGGCGCGGGAGCGGTGCGTTCCGGCCGTGGAGATGACGCCGATGCGGCCGTTGCGGGTGGCCGCCGCCGCCCGGCGCACCGCGGGCCGGATCACCTCGACGACCGGCACGTCGTAGCGCTCCCGCGCGTCGTGCAGCATCGCCGCGCTCGCCGTGTTGCACGCGATGACGAGCATCTTCACCCCGGTCTCGACGAGGCTGTCGAGGCACTCGAGGGCGAACTCCCGGGTCTGCGCGATCGGCCGGGGGCCGTAGGGTGCGCGCGCCGTGTCCCCGAGGTAGCTGACCGCCTCGTGCGGTAGCTGATCGAGCACGGCGCGGGCCACCGTCAATCCGCCGTATCCGGAGTCGAAGATGCCGATGGGAGCGTCCGCCACACCCGCCAGAATACGGGCACAACCGGACGTGCCCCCACGCCGATAACAGTGTCGTCGAACACTGCGGGCCGCCGCCGCGGGCGGAACGGTCCTGCTCGACCGGGGCGAACCGCCTCCACGGAGGCCGTGCGGCTACTGCGTGGAGCGGTGCCGCTCGGCGTGCGCGGCGTCCTCAGTGCCGGCGTCGACGTGCGTCGGATCCAGCACACGCTGCAGGAACGTGCGCGTGCGCTCGTGCGTGGGATTGCCGATGACCTCGCTCGGGGGGCCTTCCTCGACGATGACGCCGCCGTCCATGAACAGCACGCGGTCGGCGACATCGCGCGCGAACGCCATCTCGTGTGTGACCACCATCATGGTCATGCCCTCGGCCGCCAGCCGGCGCATGACGGACAGCACGTCACCGACGAGCTCGGGGTCGAGGGCGGAGGTGGGCTCGTCGAAGAGCATGAGCTGGGGGTCCATCGACAGGGCCCGGGCGATCGCGACGCGCTGCTGCTGGCCGCCGGAGAGCTTGGCCGGGTGCGAGTCGCCCCGGTCGCCGAGGCCCACCTTGTCGAGGTTGGCCTGGGCCGTGTCGCGCGCCTCCTTCTCGCTGCGCCCGAGCACCGACCGCTGCGCGATCGTGCAGTTCTGCATCGCGGTCAGGTGCGGAAACAGGTTGAACTGCTGGAACACCATGCCGACGCCCTTGCGCACCGCGTCGATGTCGCAGTCGGGGTCGGTGACCTCCTCCCCCGTCACCGTGATCCGGCCGGCGGTCGGTTCCTCGAGCATGTTGACGCACCGCAGCAGCGTCGACTTGCCGGAGCCCGAGGGGCCGATGACGCACACGACCTCGCCCTTGCGGATGCGGGTGTCGATGCCGCGCAGCACCTCGAGCTGACCGAACGACTTGTGCAGACCCTCGACGACGACGACCTCGGGCGCGTCGTCACCGGGTCGTTCGTGGGAGACGGTGGCCATCACTTCGCCTTCGCGGACCGGGCCTCGAGCCGGCCCACGAGGACCGTCAGAGGCAGCGTGATGAGCAGGTAGCAGAAGCCGGCGACGACCAGCGGCGTGAGGTTCGCGCTCGACTGGGAGGCCTCCCGACCGAACTTCGTCAGCTCGTAGCCGCTCATCGACAACCCGAGCACGTACACCAGCGAGGAGTCCTTGACGAGCAGGATGAGCTCGTTGGTGATCGGCGGCAGGATGATGCGGAACGCCTGCGGGAGCACGATCTTGCGCATCGCCATGCCGGCGGGCATACCGAGCGAGCGGGCCGCCTCCACCTGCCCCTTGGGGACCGCCTGGATGCCGGCGCGGATCGTCTCGGCGAGATAGGCGCTGGCGACCATGCCCAGCGCGACCCACACCGTGCCATACGGATCGAACGGAATCCGCATGCCCGGGAACGCGATCGGCAGCAGACCGAACGCGATGAACACGACGATCGCGGGCAGGCCGCGGAAGAACTCGATGTACGCGCGGGCGAGCCAGCGGTACGGCCCGACGCTCGAGAGCCGCATGAGCGCGAGCACGGTGCCGAAGACGAGACCGAAGACGAAGGCGCCGACGGTGTACAGGATCGTGTTGCCCAGCGCCCGGGCCAGCCCCGGCCCGACGGTCTCCGCGACCAGCTCGGGGCGGAAGAAGACGTCGACGACCTGAGGCCAGTCGGCGGTGAACGCCGCGACGATCAGGACGACGACGAGGATCGCGTACTGCGCCAGGCGCAGCTGCCGCGCCCGCCGGCGGGGGGAGCGCCGCTTGGGCGTTCCCCCCGCGCTCGGCGGCGCGGTGGTGGTCGTGGTCACGAGGCGACGATCACGGGGTCGTCGTCGCCGCGGACGCGGCGGGGCTCGCCGTGTCCGCCGGAGACTGCGTGGCGGCCGGCGATTCGCTACCCGCCGGCGACTGCGTGCCCGTGGAGCCCTGCTCCTGCACGCCCGGCGTCGTGCCGAACCACTTCTTGTAGATCTCGTCGTACGTGCCGTCCTGCTTGGCGGTGGCGATCGCCGAGTTGATCTGCTCGATGATGGCGCTGGCGTTCGGGTCGTCCTTCTTGGCCGAGATGCCGTACTGCTCACCGGTGGCGAACTCCGCGACCACGTGGGT
The DNA here is from genome assembly GCA_039812445.1 of Piscicoccus intestinalis. GTDB lineage: Bacteria > Actinomycetota > Actinomycetes > Actinomycetales > Dermatophilaceae > Kineosphaera > Kineosphaera intestinalis_A. The sequence continues at coordinate 5,398 of JBDIAM010000116.1, forward strand.
GTCGGGGTTGTCCTTGGCGAAGTCGTAGAGCACGCCGTTGTCGTTGATCGCGGCGTCGACGCGACCGGCCTTGACGGCGTTGACCTGCAGCGGCATGTCGTCGAACACGACCTGCTCGTAGCCGTTGGCCTGCGCCTGCGCGGTCGCGTACTCCTGCCCGGTGGTGCCGGTCTGCACGCCGAGCCGCTTGCCGCGCAGGTCGGCGAGGGAGTTGACGCCGGAGTCGGTCTTCGTGATCAGCGCCTGGGTGGCGTCGAAGTACGGCTCGGAGAAGAGCGCGGCCTGGCGCCGGGCGTCGTTGATCGTCATGCCGGCTGCGGCGATGTCGCAGCGCTGGGCCTGGAAGACCGCGCCGGTGGTGATCTGCTCGAAGTCGATGTCGACGACCTGGGTGGTCAGGCCCATCTGCTTGGCGGCCAGGTCGACGATGTCGATGTCGAAGCCGACCGTCTGGCCGTCCTGGTTGAACTCGAACGGCTTGTAGCTCAGGTGCGTGCACACCGTCAGATGCCCGGGCGACACCACTTGCACCCCACCGCTGGCGGTGCCCGTCGCGCCCTCTGAGGCGGTCTCGTCGGAGCCGGAGCTGCAGCCGGCCAGGGCCAACGGCACCAGCGCCGCGACGGCGGCCCAGCGGGTATAGCGGATGCGACTGCGGGTGAAGGACTGCCTGCGCACGGTGGACTCCTTGCTGGCGAGGGACGTGCAGCGATTCTCACCGACCCACCGGGCCCGATCCACCGTCGCAGCCGCCGCGCGGGGTCACGATCAGGCAACGACCCGAACGAGCCCCTGAGCGACTTCGGACGATCCCGAACGATCCTGTGCCGTCGGCGGGCAGCCCGCGCCCGGACCGACGAGCGGGCCGGACTCGGCTCGGGCTCAGGGCAGCAGCGACTGCGAGAGGCCCTCCTGGAGCCAGGTCGTGAAGTCGTAGGCGAGGAGGAGGCCGACCCGCGGATCGGCGTCGTCGGCCGCGGCGAGTTCGTCCTCGATGGCGTCCATGTCCTCCTCGGTGTGCAGCCCCAGCCGCTGCCCGAGCACCAGGCGCACGTCGGTGAGGGCGACGACGAACGCGCCGGCCTGGTTCGGCTCCAACTGGATTCGCCCCTGCTCGTCCGCGGCGTCGAGGCACGCCAGGGCGATCTCGATGCGGTCGAGCTTGCCCTGGCGCACGCTGCCGGCCGACCGGCGGCGGAACTCCGCGGAGGCCAGCGGGTCGTCGCGGTGCCCGTCGGGCAGCAGGCGCTGCAGCGCCGGGTCGTCGCCCGGTCCGTCGAGGGCGGCGGTGGCTCGCGCGACGATCGCCTCGAGGTCCGGCGGCCCGTCCGCGGATTCCGGGTTCGCGTCGGGTTGGCCGGGCACCGACTCCAGCAGCACCCTGGTCTGCTCGAACAGCGAGCGCAGCAGCGCGCGTTCGGCGACGTCGAGCTGCCCTTCGATGACGCCGCGACGGGCGCGAGCACCGGCGGAGCGGCCGAGGGCGCGCTTGCGGTGGAAGGCGCGAGCCACGCCTAGTCGTCCTTCTGGAACGTGGCCCACAGGCCGTAGCCCTGCAGCGCCTCGGTGTGTTGCTCCATCTCGTCCTTGCTGCCGGTGGCCACCACCGCCCGGCCCTTGTGGTGCACGTCGAGCATGAGGCGGGTCGCCTTCTCGCGGCTGTACCCGAAGTAGGTCTGGAAGACGTACGTGACGTACGTCATGAGGTTGACCGGATCGTTCCACACCAGCGTGATCCAGGGCCGGTCGTGTTCGGGCACGGCCTGCCCGACAACCTCGTCCTGTTCAACGGGCGCTATCGACACCCCACCACCATAGGCTGCCCCTGTGACGAGCACAGCCCTGCTGACCGACCACTACGAGCTGACGATGGTGCAGGCCGCCCTCCACAGCGGCGCGGCCCACCGGCGCAGTGTGTTCGAGTTGTTCGGGCGACGCCTGCCGGACGGGCGCCGCTACGGCGTGGTCGCCGGCACCGGCCGATTCCTGCGCGCGCTCGCCGATTTCCGGTTCGGGCCCGAGGAGATCGACGACCTCGCGGCCCGCAAGGTCGTCGACGACGCCACGCTGGACTTCCTGCGGGACTACCGCTTCACCGGCGACATCTACGGCTACGCCGAGGGCGAGATGTACTTCCCGTACTCGCCGCTGCTCGTCGTCGAGGGCAGCTTTGCGGAGGCGGTCGTGCTCGAGACCCTCGCGCTGTCGATCTACAACCACGACTGCGCGGTGGCGTCGGCCGCCTCCCGCATGGTGATGGCCGCCGGCGACCGGCCGTGCATCGAGATGGGCTCTCGGCGCACGCACGAGTGGGCCGCGGTCGGCGCCGCCCGGGCCGCCTACATCACCGGCTTCGCGACGACGAGCAACCTGGAGGCGGGCCGCACCTACGACATCCCGACGGCCGGCACCAGCGCCCACTCGTTCACGCTGCTGCACGACGACGAGGAGTCCGCGTTCCGCGCGCAGATCGAGAGCCTGGGCCGCAACACGACGCTGCTCGTCGACACCTACGACGTCACCCGCGCCGTCGAGCTGGCCGTGCGGCTGGCGGGCACCGAACTCGGCGCGGTGCGGCTGGACTCGGGCGACCTCGTGGCGCAGGCCCACGAGGTGCGGGCCCAGCTCGACCGGCTCGGCGCGACGACCACGAAGATCGTCGTCACCTCCGACCTCGACGAGTACGCGATCGCCGCGCTCGCCGCCGCTCCGGTCGACCGGTACGGCGTCGGGACGTCGCTGGTCACCGGCTCCGGATACCCGACGGCCAGCCTGGTCTACAAGATCGTCTCGCGCGCCGACGACTCCGGACGGCTGGTCGACGTCGCGAAGAAGAGCAAGGACAAGGCCTCCGTCGGCGGGCGCAAGTTCGCGTTGCGGCGCCTCGACGAGAACGGAGTCGCGGAGGCCGAGGTGGTCGGCATCGGGGAGCGCCCCACCGGCGACGACAACGATCGCGAATTGCTCGTGCAGTTGGTCAGGGACGGTGAGATCATCGTCGACACCGGCGTCGAGGCGGCCCGGGCGCACCACGCCGCCGCGCTCGCCGAACTGCCCGTCAAGGCGACCCGGCTGTCCAAGGGTGAGCCGGTCATCCCGACTCTCTTCGTCGACGACGCGCCGTAGCCCCGGGGTCGACGACGCGGGACCCGCCTGAGCACCGCAGGAAGGACCACCCGACATGAGCACTCGCGCCCTGATCGTCGTCGACGTGCAGAACGACTTCTGCGAGGGAGGCTCGCTGGCCGTGACCGGCGGGGCCCTCGTCGCGCAGCGCGTCGCCGAGCACATCGCCGCCCACCACCAGGAGTACGCGGCGGTCGTCGCGACCGCCGACTGGCACATCGACCCGGGCAGCCACTTCTCCGATCACCCCGACTATGTCGACTCCTGGCCGGTGCACTGCGTGGCCGGCCACGACGGCGCCGACTTCCACCCCGGCTTTCAGCCGGCGCTCGACCACGTCGAGGCGATCTTCCGCAAGGGTGAGTTCTCCGCCGCCTACAGCGGATTCGAGGGCGCCACGACCGAGGGCGAGGAGACCGGGGAGCCGCACGCCCCGCACGAGGGGCGCGTCGGGCTGCGGGAGTGGCTGGCCGACGCGGGCATCGACGAGGTCGACGTCGTGGGCCTCGCCACCGACCACTGCGTGCGCGCGACCGCCCTGGACGCCGTGGCGGCCGGGCTGCACACGCGCGTGCTGCTCGACATGACGGCCGGCGTCGCCCCCGAGTCGACGACCAAGGCCCTCGCGCAGCTGCGGTCCGTCGGCGCCGAGCTCGCCGGCCGCCTCCCCGACTGACGCACTCCCGCGCCGAACGACGCTCGGACACGACGCTCGGAAACGACGCTGAGAACTGCGGTTCGTGGTCGGAACTGCGGCTCGGGCTGCAGTTCTCACCACGACACGCAGTTCTCAGCGTCGTCGTTGGTGGGTGACTCAGACGAGGCCGAGGGCCACGGCTTCCTCCCACAGTTCCTCGCGGATGCGCGGGTGGGCGGCGAACTCGATGAGGTGCGCGGCCTGGGTGCGCTCGTCGAAGCCCTGCATCTCGGCGACGCCGTTCTCGGTGACGACCGCGGTGTGCTGGAAGCTCGTCACCGGCTCGTCGAGCAGCGGCACGATCGTCGAGGTGTCGGCCTTGGGGTGCCAGGAGCGCAGCGCCATGATGGCCTGCCCGCCCGGAGCGTGCATCGCGCCGACCGTGAAGTCGGTCTGCCCGCCGAAGCCGGAGTGGATGCGCGAGCGGATCCGCGAGGCGTTGGCCTGGTCGAGCAGGTCGACCTGCAGCGCGGTGTTGATGCTCGTCATGCCCGGGTTCTTGCTGATGTTGGCCGGCGCGTTGGTCTTCTCCGTGCGCAGCACCCGCACGCGGTCGTTGCAGTGCACCCAGTCGTTGAGCGTCGTCGAGCCGTGCACGAACGAACTGACGAGCATGCGGTCGGGGTCGAGCGCGCCGGCGTCGTCGAGGGCGAGCACGCCGTCGGCGAGCATTTCGGTCCAGATGCCCAGGCCCTTCTTCTTCAACAGCCCCGCGAGCGTGGCGTCCGGGATCTCGCCGATGCCCATCTGCAGCGTCGCCCCGTCGGAGATGCGGTCGGAGACCATGGCGCCGATGATGCGCGCCGACTCGGCCCGGTCGATGCCCTTGCTCGGAGCCGGTGCGGCCGGC
>JBDIAM010000117.1:0-10042 GCA_039812445.1 Piscicoccus intestinalis
GTGCACTCGATCTGGAAGTCGCTCGGTTCGGCGCGCCGGGAGGTGAGCATGTCGACGTCGATGCCGCTGCAGGCGGAGATGCTCGCCAAGAGCAGTTCGACCGGCGTGAAGAGCTCGGTGTCGCCCGCGCCGATCGAGATCGTCCCGCCTCGCACGTTCGTCGCCTCGAACACGGTGGAGTCGGTGCGTCGCAGCTGCACACTGCGCGGCTCGCCTTGTCGGTTCTTGGCCGCGTCGGACATGAAACCTCCCGGTGTCGCTCGGTGTCCGCACCCACCATCGGTCGGCCGCGCCGATCGAGAACCGACCGAAGGCCGACCGTGGCCGACCGAGGCGGGGCTCTGGCTCCAATCTTGTCTCATGCGTGCCGATGGGAGAGGGGTGAACGGCAGGTTTCACCCTGCCCACACCCAGGATTGTCCCGGTTAGGCTTGCCTAAGGCGCGCGGTACCCCGTGTGGTTCGGCACGCCGTGAGACTTATGGGAATAGGGGATCCCGCATGAGTGTGCCTTCCAGCACCGCGACCGCCGACGCGCGCGACGCGTCGTTCACCGAACTGGCCGAAGACGACCTCGCGGCCGGTATTCTGCCGCGCTTCCGTCGCGTCGTTCAGGCCCTGCCCGAGCGTACCGCGGTCAGCGACGACACAGAGGAATTGACTTACTCGCAGTTGGCCGTTCGAGCCGCTCGCGTGCTCGTCGGGTTGCGTGAGGCGGCGCGGGGTGCGCCGGTCGACCAGCCCGTCGGCATGATCTGCGGGCACGACGTCGGGGCGGTTGCCACGCTGCTCGGCATCGTCGCCTCCGGTCACCCGGTGCTGGTGCTCGATCCCCGCTCCCCCGCGCCGCGGCTGCTCGCGCTCGTCGAACGGGCCGGGATCGATCTCATCGTCGCCGACGAGGCCAACGAGCAGCTCGCCGCCCAGCTCGTGGCGTCGGTGGCGGTGCCGTTGCGGGCCACCGCCCCCGATGACCTCTCGCAGACCGACATCGAGGTCCTGTGGGAGCGGCCTCCGAACCCGCATGCCGTGGCGGCACTCGCGTTCACCTCGGGCTCGACGGGCACGCCGAAACCGGTGGCCAACGATCACATCCTGTTCATGCGCGACGCGTGGAACAGCTCGATCGCGACCGGCTGCTACGACTCGACCGGCGTCATCGCGCACACGCTGCCGATCGCCTTCCACGCCGGGTTGACGACGACGATCCACGGGCTCGTCGTCGGCGCCCGCATGCGCCTGTACGACTCCCGCAGCCGCGGCATCGCCGGGCTGCCCGACTTCATCGCCGAGCACGGCTGCACGGTGATGATCACGAGCCCGGCGATCCTGCGGGCGTTCTGCGCCTCCGGTCCGGACCCGGCCCGGCTGACCAGCCTGACCTCGGTGACGATCGCGGGCGAGACCGCCTATGGCCGCGATGTCGAGGCGCTGCGCCCGCTGCTGCCGGCCGGGTGCGTGCTACGCAACCGCTACGGCTCCTCGGAGACGGGTCTGATCAGCGAATACGTCATCGACTCCGACGCCGCTGCGCTCGATGGCCCGCTGCCGGTCGGCACGGGTGTGGGCCGCACCGTCATCGACCTCGTCGCGACGACGAACGGTGGCGGCATCGATCTGACCGTCGAGGCGGGCGCCACCGGCCGCATCACGGTCACCGCCCCCTCGGTGGCGCTCGGCTACCACGGGATGCCGACCGAGACCGAGGAGTCGTTCCGCGACAACGGCGACGGCACGTTCACGTATCGCACCAGCGACCTGGGCCGGTTCCTGCCCGACGGCTCGATGCAGATCGTCGGCCGCGCCGACCACAGCGTCAAGGTGCGCGGTTATCTCGTCGACCCCGGCGAGGTCGACGCGGCGCTGTTCGCGCTGCCGGACGTGCGCGAGGCGGTCGTCGTCGGCGTGCCGCGCGCCACCGGCGGCACCCGGCTCGTCGCGTACATCGTCGGCACCCACGGCACCCCCGACGCCGGCGGCATCCGGGCGTCGCTGCGGCGCGCGCTGCCCTCCCACATGGTGCCGGAGGGCATGGTCTTCCTCGACGCGCTGCCGCGCAGCGAACGCGGCAAGATCGACCGCTCCGCCCTGCCCGAGCCGCCGGCCGCGGCGCGGGTCGAGGAGGACGGCACGATGTCGCACTTCGAGCAGCTCGTCGCGATGATCTGGGCGAAGGTGCTCGACGTCGACCACGTCGGCCACGACGACGACTTCTTCGCGCTCGGCGGCGACTCCCTGGCCACCGAGGAGCTCATGACGCGCATCGGGGAGGAGCTGAACATCCCCGCGGAGCGGATGCACACCGGCCTGCTCGCCGAGGCGCCCGTGCTGCGCGACTTCGCGGCCCGGCTCGCCGACCCCGCCTCCGGACCGAACGGGGCGCTCGTCACGCTGTCGACGAAGGGCGAGAAGGACCCGTTGTTCGTCGTCGCCGGAGCCGGTGGCCTGGGCATCGCGTTCGTCGGCCTGGCCCGCCGCCTCGGGGACGACCGGCCCGCCTACGCGCTGCAATCCCCGGTCATCGAGAGCCGGGGCTGGCCGGAGCGCTCGGTCGAGGAGATGGCGCGCAAGCACGTCGCGATCGTCCGCGGCATCCAGCCGCACGGGCCCTACCACCTCGCCGGGCACTCCTTCGGCGGCATCGTCGCCTTCGAGATGGCCCACCAGCTCAAGGCCCTCGGGGAGGAGGTCGCGCTGCTGGCGATCCTCGACTCGTTCCCACCGGACGCCGCCGCCCACCCGCCCGCCGACGAGGTCGGCGCGCTAGGCCTGCTCAAGCGTCAGCTCGGCCTGCACTACACGACGCTGCGCAACACCCCCGGCGGCTCCGGCCACGGGCGGCTGTTCGACCAGAGCAAGCGGCTGGCGCGTCGGTACCACGGCCGCCCGTGGGACGGAAAGACGATCGTCTTCCTCGCGCAGTCGCCCGAGAAGGAGCTGCGCCGCGGCTGGGGGCCCTTCCTCACCGGCTCCTGGCGTCAGGTCGAGGTGACCGGCGACCACTACACGATGATCCGCACCCCGTGGGTGTACGAGGTCGCCGACCTGCTGCTCGACGAGTGGGAGTGAGCCACCGCCCGGCTCCGGAGGCTCGGTAGCCTCCCGGGTATGGACGCTGCCTCGCCGCCCCGGTTCGTCGACCTGCCCCTGGAGCCGGGCCGCGTCGTCGGGCTGTTCACCGCCGTGCGCGCGGGCGAGCCGATGCGCGGCCACGAGCGCGTCGACGTCGTCGCCGTGGTCGGCATCGACGGGGACCGGTACGCCACCCGCACCGGGCTGTATTCCACCAAGCACCACGACGACCGGCACCTGACGATCATCGAGGCCGAGACCCTCGCGGCGCTGCGCCGCGACCACGACCTCGACCTGCCGGCGCACCTGTGCCGCCGCAACGTCGTCGTCGAGGGCATCGGCCTGAACCGGCTCGTCGGGCGCCACCTGCGACTCGGGCCGGTCGTCGTGCGGGTCGGCCGGCTCAACCGGCCCTGCCACTACCTCGAGAAACTCACCGGGCTGCCCGTCTACGAGCCGCTGCTGCACCGCTCGGGCGTCAACTGCCAGGTGCTGCGCGGCGGCCCGCTGGGCCTGGGCGACGAGGTGCGCGAGGTGGCCGAGGCCGGGCCTCAGTCGGAGGGGATCGTCACCTCGGTGTCGTAGTCGCCGTACGCCCGCGGGTCCTCCCGCGGCTCGAGGTGGATCGTCACGACGCAGCCCTCGAACTTCGCCGTCACCGCCTGCTCGATCTCCTCGACGACGTCGTGCCCCTCGATGACCGTCCAGCTGCCGGGCACGAGCACGTGCATCTCGACGAACCGGCTGTGGCCCGCCTCCCGGGTGCGCAGGGCGTGCACGTTGACGTCGTGCGTGACGAAGCGGCTGACGACCTTGGCGAGCTCGGCGTTCTCCTCCTTCGACCAGGAGACGTCCATGAGCCCCGCCACCGACTCCGCGAGCAGCTTCCAGCCGGTGACGATGATGTTGACGCCGACGGCGAACGCGATGATCGGGTCGAGCCGCTCCCATCCGGTGAGCCACACGAGCGCGACGCCGACGACGACGCCCACGGAGGTCCACACGTCGGTCAGTAGGTGCTTGCCGTCGGCGACGAGGGTCGCCGAGCGGTGCTGGCGCCCGGCGCGCAGCAGCACCCAGGCGACGCCGCCGTTGACGACCGAGGCGACGACGGAGATGCCCAGACCGATGCCGACGTTCTCCAGCGGCGCCGGGAAGATGAACCGCTCGACCGAGGTGACGATGATGAAGACCGCGGCGATGAAGATCATCACGCCCTCGATCGCCGCCGAGAAGTACTCCGCCTTGCTGTGCCCGAACTGGTGCGAGCGGTCGGCGGGGCGGGCGGCGACCTTGAGCGCCACGAGCGCGACGACGGCCGCGACGAGGTTGACGACCGACTCCGCGGCGTCGGAGAGCAGACCGACGGAGCCGGTGAGGGCCCACGCCCCGGTCTTCAGCGTGATCGTCGTGATCGCCGCGGCGATCGAGAGCCAGGCGAACTTCGTCAGCGCGCTGCGATCGGTCGTGGCGGCCGCGGGGGTAGATGACACAACCCCCATTGTGGCCACGCCGCGGCCGGCACGGCACCGCGTGCCACCTATCGGTCACCGCTCGACGATGATGATCCCGCCACCCCCGCAGCCGTCGGCCCGGGCCCGCGCGACCGCGGCGCAGACCGCCGCGAAGGTGCCGGACACCAGTGCCGGCGCCGACCAGGCCTCGTGGCACCAGCGCACCGAGCCGCCCACGTGCTCCGGCGGCGGGGTCCAGTCGCCGCCCGGCGGCACGAGCACGACCCCGGCCGCCAGCACGGCAGGGTCGTCGTCGGTCACCGTCGAGGTCGACGTCACGAGCGCGAGCCGCTGCACCGCCCGGTCGAGCAGCACCGCGCGGCGTGGCGTGGCGTGGAAGCTGAGGGCGATCGTGCGCACCGGCTCCTCGATGGGACCGGTGGAGACCGAGTCGAAACTGACGCCGCGCGAGGAGAACACCGCTGACAAGGCGCTGAGGGCGCCGGGGCGGTCCTGGGTGTGCACGATCATGAGCCAGCCACGCTCGCCGGGCAGCGTCGTCGGCTCGTCCGCCTCGGGGCGGTCGGCCGTCATGACGCCACCGCCTGGCAGCCGCGGGCGATGAGGTCGGCCGAATCGGCCAGCAGCCGTTCCTCGTCGGGGGCGAGGGCACCGAGCAACACGTCGGTCCAACCCTCGGGGCCGAGGACGACCGGAACGCCGAGCACCCCGTGTACCGGCCGCCCCTGCACGGCGACCTCGCCGGCGAGCGCGACCTGCCCGGCAACGACGATCTCGCGGCCGTCCAGCAGCGTCTCGAGGAGGTCGACGGTGGCGTTGGCGGTCGCCACCGCGGTCCGCGCGCCGCTCTGGTGGGTCATCCACGGGCGAGCCACCATGCGCAGGTCGGGCGGCCACGTCTCGATGAGCGCGAACGCCTCCCCCACGTCGCGGGTGGCCACCTCGAGCAGGTCCTGTTGGGCGGCGCGGACCTCCGCGGCGAAGTCGTCGAGGCTGCGCTCGCGCCGCAGCCGGGTGACCGCGGCCCGGCGTTCGGTGACATCGAGGCCGGCGATGCGCACCGTCGACCACAACGGCACGACGTGGTCGCCGTGTTGACCCGCGGCGAACCCGCCGACCCGCTGACGCCGCACCCCGAGGGAGGAGGCGATCTCGCGGCGCATCCGCAACGTGTCGAGCCACGCGCCCATGCCGATGACCCGATGCCGCCCGAGGGCGGCCGCCATCGTCGCGACACCGAGCTCGACGGGATTGGAGACGACGACGACCACCTCGTGCCCGGAGCCGTATTCGGCCAGGGCTTGCGAGTACTGGGCGAAGACCGCGGCGTTGTCGCGTGCCAGCGCCTGCCGGTCGGGGCGAACCCTCGGGTCGGTGGGGATCGTGCGACCCCCGACCATGACGACGACGTCGGCGACGACGTCGCGCGGGTGGGAGGCGACGTCGATGAGCGGCGCGACCTCGTCGTAGGCGTCGATGAGATCGGCCCGCAGCCCGTGGGTCGCGGGACCCGACGCCCCGCCGTCCCGCCCGACGAGCTGGAGCCGGGAGGTCGTCGGGAGAATCCGGCGCTCCACGAGCTGAGTACACACCTGTCGGCCGACCGCCCCCGCGGCGCCGACCACCGCTACATCCACGCCCACCACGTTAGGCAGGCGGTGTGACGAGGGTGTTTCGGCGCCGCGGCGGCCGGGGTTCGTGCCGGGGTTCGGCCGGGGTTCGGCGCGGTGTTCGTCCGGCCGCTCAGCCGGCGTACACGGACAGGCCGGCGAAGCTCGGCGCCACGCGCGTCGAACGCACGGTGGTCGTGCCGTACCGCCGGATCATGTATCCGCTCCCGGCGGAGGTGAGCCCGAAGACCGCGCGGGTGCCGGGGGTGCCGACGAGCGTCGTCCAGATCCGGAAGTTCGTCGCGAGCAGTGTGCGGCCGCCGCGCCAGGCGCCCTTGCCGTTGAACGGGTAGACGTAGGCGCGGCCGTCGGGCAGCACCCCGAGCACGTCACCGACGCCGTTGCCGTCCCAGTCGCCGAGCGAGACGACGCTGCGCAGCCCCGACCAGCCCCGGCCCGAGGAGATCCGGGTACCGAACGTGCCGCGGCCGGTGCTCGGGTACACCCACAGCACCCCGGCGCCATCGACGGCGACGACGTCGGGGCGGCGGTCGCCGGTGAGGTCGACGCCCGCGCTGAGCTGACGCATCCCCTGCCAGCCGGTGCCGACCCGGGTCGGGACGCCCAGCTGGGCCTGCGAGTTGCCGGGGAACAGGTACAGGTCGCCGGAGGCGGCGTGGCGGGCGAGCACGTCGCCGAAACCGTCTCCGTCGAAGTCACCGGCGGAGAGCACCTTGTCGTACGGCCGCCAGTCGCGCGAGGAGATCTGCGTCGAGTACGACATGCCGGTGCTGCCGACCGGGCTCGTCTTGAGCAGCACGTTGGTGCGGCCCCGCATGAGCACGTCGGAGGCCTGCAGCCCGGCGGTCGGCATCGTCATCGGCGTCGCGCCGGAGCCGCCGTACGTGCCCGCGAGCTGGGCGCTGGCGCGCCGGATCGAGGGCAACAGCGCGTACAGCGAGGCGCCCGGGCAGCTCGTCGTGCCGACGTTGCGGTGCCCCTGGATGACCGGACGCCACCGCCCGTAGATGTCGCTGGAGCCGTCGGGGTCGAAGCCGTGCACGCCGGCCTTCCACGCGATCGCGCGCTGCATCGCACCGACTCCGGCACTCGTGGCCGCGGCCCGGTTGGTGTCGCCCATGTAGGAGATGCCCATCGTCTCCTTGTTCCAGCCCGAGGCGTGGGCACCCTGCACCCCGAACGCCAGCCCGCCGAAACGGCCCTCCCAGATGCGGCCGAACTTGTCGACGAGCATGTTGTAGCCGATGTCGTCCCAGCCGCGGTCCTTGGTGTGGAAGGCGTAGATGCCGCGCAGGATCGCCGGCACCTGGGCGCTGGTGTAGTTGTTGGTGCCCGCGGTGTGGTGCACGATGACGCCGCGCACGGCCGTGTACGTCGGCGAGTTCTTGCGCAGCGACTCGTCGGCGCCCCACTGCGCGCGCGTGTAGATCGTCGGTCGGGCGGCGGCCGCGTGGGCCGTGCCCGGGGCGGCGGTGCCGACCTTCGAGTCCTGCGCGGCGGTGCCCGGGTCGATGATCGACAGGCGCGCCGCGACGGGCTTGCTGCCCTTCGGCGCGAGCACCCGCACCTGCACCTGGGCGGCGCCCGCGAGCACGATCGGGTCGGAGCCTCCCTCGGCGTCGACGGCGCTGCCGTCTCCGGTGCGGTCGACGAGCCGGGAGACGGAGTCGGAGTCGATCGCCTCCCACGCCTGCCACCCGGACCCGGTGGCGCGGGTGCGGTACTGCACGACGGTGCCGGCGGGCGGCGCGTCGGTGAACGTCACGCCGGCCACGGCGACCGGGCCGGGCACGTTCTGCGGCGCCGACGCCTCCAGCACGACGGGCTCCGGCGCGGCGGCGGCGCTCGGCGTGCCGGCCGCCTCGCGTTCCGCCGAGCCCGCGCCACGCATCTGGTCGCGGGCCAGTTTCAGGTCGGCGGCGCCCGTCTGGTCGGCGTCACCGGTCTGCGGCGCGTCCGCGTCGAGCAGGTCGACCCGGCGTTCCGAGGTCGGCACCGGCGTCGGGTTCGGCGTCGCAGACGGCTGCGCGACGGGCAGGACGGTCAGGGCCGGCGCCACCATGAGCGTGGCGACGGCACCGGACAGATGGCGGATCCGCACGGTTGATGCACTCCCCTATAGGCGATGGAGCGCACGCCGGTCTGGGCGTGCGCCTGCCCCCGAGGTGTCCGGGTGTCGCGTTCTCGCGAGCGACCCGCGAATCCACTCGCGGGGCAACGCCCCTGGACACTCGTGGGCCCCCATCGGCGGCGACCGGGCCGAACTGAGCGGAAGATCCGCAGCTCAGCGGCCGTTCAGGGGGTGAAAGGGGTTGTGCGCACAGCAGAATCGCCGGGACCTCCCACCGGTCGGGCAGGAGGTTCCCGGCGATCGCTCAGCTGGTCGTCAGTGGGACGCGGCGGGCTTCGGCTCGGCCTGACCGATGTCGGCCAGCAGGGCCTTGTACCAGTCCTGGGTGATGTCGAACGGTTTGTGCCCCGCGATGCGCTCGAACTCGATGGCACGCAGCTCGTCGCCGCGCTCCTCGTCGTTGCCGATGACGCCGGGCTCGCCCGCGAGGGCCTTCTCGACGGCCAGGTCGGTCATCGACTTGATGAGGTCGAGGTCGTATTGGTTGGCGGCCGCCGACCGCGAGAAGTAGCCGGACTTCTGCACGTTGACCTTCTCGGCCTTGATCTTGTCGGCGAACTGCTTGGCGAACCACTGGCCGGGGTTGATGTCGTTGAGCCGCACGTGCCCGAACGCGTCGCGCGGCACCTCCTCGCCGGCGGCCTCCATGGCGGCGACGATCTCGGGCACGCCGGCGCCCTCGGAAACGAACAGCGACACGCAGCCCAGCTCGTCCATGACCTTGAGCAGCCGCTCCGCCTCCCCCTCGACGTCGAGCTCGGCCTCCGGCACGTAGACGCCGTGCACGTCCCACGCCTCGCGGGTGAGCCCGATCTCGGGCAGCCACTCGCGGGTGTCGAGCCACTCGCGGTACTTCTTGGCGGTGGCGGCGGTCAGCCAGCCGCAGTTGCGACCCATGACCTCGTGCACGATGAGCATGCGGGAGCCGGAGTTGTGCTCGGCGAGCACGTTGGCGGCGAACCGGGCGCCCTGGTCGGCGGCGGTGTCGGCCCCCAGCGACTGGCGGATCGGCACGATGTCGTTGTCGATGGTCTTCGGCAGGCCGACGACGACCAGCGGGTGCCCGGCCTCCTCGACGTGCTTGGCGAGGTCGGCGGCGGTCGTGTTGGTGTCGTCGCCGCCGATCGTGTGCAGCACGTCGACGCCGTCGTCGGTGAGGCGCTTGGCGGCGAACTCCAGCGGGTCGACACCCTCGGGCACGAGCCCGCGCTTGATGAGGTCCTTGGTGTTGGTCAGCTTGACCCGCGAGTTGCCGATCGGCGACCCGCCGTACTGGTGCAGCAGCCCCGCCTTCTGTCGCACCGCGTCGGTGACCGTCACGAAGTCACCGGTGAGCAGGCCCTGGTAGCCGTGCTTGTAGGCGATGATCTCGACCTCGGGCGCGAGCTCGGTGTAGCGCTCGATGAGGCCCCCGACGGCCGAGGAGAGGCAGGGTGCGAAGCCGCCCGCGGTCAGCAGGGCGACGCGACGAACAGACATGAGATCAGCTCCGAAACTTCAGGTGGGTTCTGACGGTTCTGGCAGTGCGCGTCAGCCTATCGACTCGCGACCTCGCAGCGCCCGCTGTCGGGCATCGGGCCGCCGCGATCCGGCCGGGTCGCTCTCCGGTCGCTCTCCGGTGGGCCTGTTGCCTTCGTCTCCGGCCCGGTGAGCGGCTCAGTCTCCGGGCAGCGTCCACGTGTGGACCGGCTCGTTGCTGTGCATCCGCTCGATGTAGGCGGCGAGCATGGCGGT
>JBDIAM010000118.1:0-9886 GCA_039812445.1 Piscicoccus intestinalis
CGGCGGTCGCCTGTCGGTGCGGCAGGCCCTGCGCGTGCAGGAGTGAGCGCCCCGGCCGCGCCCGGCGCAACCGAGGTGTCGCCCCTCGGGACGGCGGTCTCGACAGCCGAAACGGAACCGCCCGGCTGCCGCCGAACCAACTCTGCGGAGTCGGCTCAGCGGCAGTCAGGCGGTCCAGTCTGACGGCACAGGCTCACGTGCGGTTTAGGGGGGGCGCGCCAGCCCGCCTCACGCTCGGCGGGTTACCTCGTCGCCGCGGCGAGGGGCACCTCGGCGTCGGGCTCCTTGGTGATGCGGTTGCGCAGATCGCGGCGCACGATCTCGATGCTCCACAGCCACACGATGTGCCCGAAGAACTCGGAGAAGTGCTCGCCGAACGGCTGGTTCCACGGGGCGGGCACGATGCCCATCGCCGGCATGAGGAACACGTGGAAGGCGACGTAGACGACGATGCCGAAGGCGGCACCCTGCCAGAGCTTGATCTGCGGCCAGTACTCGGCGACGACGCAGTAGAGGATGCCGAAGAAGATCGCGAAGCCGAAGTGCACGACGAAGCTCATGATCGGGCGCTCGTTACCGAGGTAGGAGTACGTCATGTGCGAGGTGTCCGGCGACATGCCGAGCATCTCCAGCAGGGCCTGCGGCGGGTTCGTCGCGTCGCGCTCGGGCGTGCGGGGCGGGAACGGAATCTCCCAGCCGAACTTGACGATCGCGGAGAAGATGCCGGCGATCAGGCCCACGAGTGCGGCGACGCCGACGCGGCGACGCACCGGATCGTGAGAGCAACCATTCCTGTGACTCCTTTGTGAGGGTGAAGCGAATTGTGACCGCCGCGGCATTGCAGCGGCCCGTGACTTTCCCGCAGCCGAGCGTCGGGAAAAGGTGCCCATAACGCGCAACAGCCCTGCGAAAAAGAGCTGTGCGGTCGGTGCGCCTGCTCATCGTAGAGCCGGCAGGGACGCCCGGGCTTGTCCGAGTGCGCCCGAATTTGTCGTGCGCTCCGGCTCCCCGCTCGGTCTGTCCTGTATCGATACAGGTCAGGGAGTCGGGCCGTCGGCGCCCGCCCGCGAGCGGGACCTAGGTCACCGATCACCAGGTGGGACGGGGCGATCCGGGGGTGGCGGCCATCCCAGGTTGGGCAGACCGATTCCGACTCGTCACCGCGTCGTTGCGCGGGGAACAACTGCGGTGCCGACAGTGTTGTCCATTGGAACTTCAACGACCCATCAGATTCGCTGCGGCGCCCGGGAGGGGCCCGTATTCGCCGCCGCAGCCGGCGCCGTCATCTTGCGACGGCAGCACGGCGGCATGCCCGAGCGAATCACCGAAAGGACTGCTGTGAGCGTGACGCTCGATTCCACACCTGCCGCCCCCGCCGCCCTCGATCTGGGCACGCCGCGCGGGCGGCACCTCGTCGCCATCGACATCGACGGCACGACCCTGCACCACGACGGCACCCTCAGCGGCGACGTCTACTCCGCGGTGCGCCACGCGGTCTCCGCGGGCCACGACGTCGTCGTCGCCACCGGCCGCTCGCTGCTCGAGGCGTGGCCGGTCATCGACGCCCTCGGCCTGCGCACCGGCTACGCCGTGTGCTCCAACGGCGCGGTCACCCTGCGCCTCGACGCGGGCGAGCCCGGCGGCTACCGCATCGTCGACCAGGTGACGTTCGACCCGCGCCCCGCCCTCGAGCTGCTGCGCAACGCCTGGCCGGGCGCGGTCTTCGCCGTCGAGCGCGTCGGCGTCGGCTTCGACATCAGCGCGCCGTTCCCCGACGGTGACCTGTCCGGTCACCTGCGCGTCTCCAGTTGGGAGGAGCTGGTCGGCGCGCCGACCACCCGGCTCACCTTCTTCAGCCCCGACGCCCACGTCGCGGAGTTCGCGCACGCCGTGGAGCGGATCGGGCTGCACGGCGTCAACTACGCCGTCGGTTACACCGCGTGGCTCGACGTGGCCCCCGCCGGGATCTCCAAGGCCAGCGCGCTCGAGGACGTGCGGGCGCGGCTCGGCGTGCCGGGGCACCGCACGGTCGCCGTCGGCGACCAGCGCAACGACCTGGAGATGCTCGCGTGGGCGGCCTGCGGGGTGGCCATGGGCAACGCCCCCACCGAGGTCAAGGCGGTCGCCGACCTGGTGACCGGGGACGTCCGCGAGGACGGCCTCGCCGCCGTGCTGCGGGCGCTGCCGGCCGCGCGCTGAGTGAGGCGGCCGCGCTCGCGCGTGGTGACGTAGCGGGGCTCCGCGCTGAGTGAGGCGGCCGGCCTTGCGGCTCGGCGTCACGCGCCTTGCGGCTCGGCGGCCCGCGCCTCGGCGTCACGCGCCGCTCAGGGGCCGACGTACCATCGCGGGTATGTCCCCCACGGCGCCCGGTTCGCAAGGTTCCGGGCGGCGTGCGGCGGTGACCCTCGTCGACGTCGCCCGCGAGGCCGGATGCTCGGTGTCGTTGGCGTCCATCGTATTTCGCGACGCACCCGGAGCCTCCGACGCGACCCGGGCGCGGGTGCGCGCGGCGGCGGAACGGATCGGCTACCGGCCCGACTCCCGGGCGCGGTGGCTGCGTCGCGCGCAGTCCGGGCTCATCGGGGTCGTCTTCAACGTGCGCCAGCAGTTTCACGCCGGGCTCATCGAGGGCTTGTATCAAGCGGCTGAGACGATGCCCGACATCGATCTCGCGCTCGCCGCGGTCTATCCCGGCCGCGACGACGCGCGCGCCGCGGAGGGGCTGCTGCGGGAGCGCTGCGAGGCGCTCATCATGATCGGCCCGTTCATCCCCACCGGGCGCATCGCGCGGCTCGCGCAGGAGGTGCCGGTGGTCGTCGTGGCCCGCAAGCTTCGGGCTCCGTCGGTCGACCAGGTGCGCGTCGACGACCGGCGCGGCTGCGCGCTCGCCGTCGACCACCTCGTCTCCCTCGGTCACACCCGCATCGCCCACGTCGACGGCGGTGAGGCCCCCGGCTCCGCGGACCGGCGCCGCGGCTACCTCGACCGGATGCGCACGCACGGGCTGGAGCAGTTCGTCGACGTCATCGGCGGCGGCGCCACCGCACACGACGGGGCGGTCGCCGGCCGGGCGCTGCTGGACCGGGAGCCGCGTCCCAGCGCGGTCGCGGTGTTCAACGACCTGGCCGCGATCGGGCTCATGAACTGGCTCGGGTTTCACGGCGTGCGCGCGCCGGAGGCGGTGTCGATCACCGGATTCGACGACACCGCGGAGGCGGCGGGGGCCACGGTGCCGCTGACGTCGGTCTCCCAAGAGCTCGAGCTGATGACGTCGACCGCGCTGACCCGGGCCGTCGACCGCGCGCGGGGGCGGTGCGCGCCGGGCGAACTCGTCATCGAGCCGCGTCTTGTCGTGCGCGACAGCTGCGCGCCCTACGGTGGGTCGGGTGAGTGACGACCCGAGCCTGGCGCCCTTCGCGCAGGACGCCCCCTGGTGGACCCGCGCCGTCGTGTACCAGATCTACCCGCGCAGCTTCGCCGACTCCGACGGAGACGGAGTCGGTGACCTCGGCGGCATCCTGACCCGTCTCGACCACCTCGCCGACCTCGGCGTCGACGTGGTGTGGCTGTCTCCGGTGTACCGCTCGCCGATGGACGACAACGGCTACGACATCAGCGACTACGAGCACGTCGACCCGGTGTTCGGCACCGACGCCCAGCTCGAGGCGATCATCGACGGCTGCCACGAGCGGGGTATCAAGCTCGTCATGGACCTCGTCGTCAACCACACCTCCGACGAGCACGTGTGGTTCCGCGACAGCCTGGCCGGCGGCGACAAGCGGGACTGGTACTGGTGGCGGCCGCCGCGGCCGGGGCACGTCGGCGGTGAGCCCGGGGCGGAGCCGACGAACTGGATGTCGTTCTTCGCCGGCTCCGCGTGGGCCTTCGACGAGGCGAGCGGGGAGTACTACCTGCACCTGTTCAGCCGCCGGCAGCCCGACCTCAACTGGGAGAACCCGGCGGTGCGCGAGGCGGTCTACGCGATGATGAACCGCTGGCTCGACCGCGGCGTCGACGGCTTTCGCATGGACGTCATCAACCTCATCTCCAAGAACGTCGTGCCGGGCGAGCACGGCGAGCACGGGCAGCCGGGTGAGCCGGGGCTGGTCGACGGGGATCCGATCCCGGGCACGCCGTGGGGCAACGGCTTCGACCACGTGATCTGCGGGCCGCGGATCCACGAGTTCCTGCACGAGATGCACGAGCAGGTGTTCGCGGGCCGCGACGCGCGGCTGCTGACGGTCGGGGAGATGCCGGGCGTGACGCCGGCGCAGGCGCGGCTGTTCACCGATCCCGCGCGGCGCGAGGTCGACATGGTGTTCCAGTTCGAGCACGTCAGCCTCGGGCACGGGCCGGGCGGCAAGTACGACGCCGGGCCCGTCGATCTCGTCGAGCTGAAGACGAACCTCGCCCGCTGGCAGCGCGCGCTCGAGGTGGTCGGGTGGAACTCGTTGTATTGGGACAACCACGATCAGCCGCGCGCGGTCTCCCGGTTCGGCGACGACTCCCCGGCGCATCGGGAGGCGTCGGCGAAGGCGCTCGCGACGATCCTGCACCTGCACCGGGGCACGCCGTACGTGTACCAGGGCGAGGAGATCGGCATGACGAACTACCCGTTCGCCGCGATCGAGGAGGTGCACGACATCGAGGCGCGGCAGAACTACGAACAGGCGGTGGCGCTGGGCACCGATCCCGAGCGGGTCATGGCCGCGATCCGGCGGGTGGGCCGTGACAACGCGCGCACCCCGATGCAGTGGGACGCCTCGCCGGAGGCGGGGTTCACGACCGGTTCGCCGTGGCTCGCGGTCAACCCGAACCACGAGTCGATCAACGTGGCCGCGCAGGCCGGCGACCCCGACTCCGTGCTCGCGCACTACCGGCGGCTCATCGACCTGCGGCACCGCGACGAGACGGTGGCCCTCGGGGCGTTCGACCTGCTGTGGGCCGATCACCCACGGTTGTGGGCGTTCACGCGCCGGCACCGCGGGGACGAGCTGCTCGTGCTCGTCAACTGCTCGGGCGAGCCGCTGGCGGTCGACCTCGACGCGGCGGGCGGGCCGGCGGGAGGTGCGGCGGCGTGGGCGCACGCGAGCCTCGTGCTGACGAACGCGACGCGCGGCGGCGAGCCCGCGTCGTCGTCGGCGCCGGCCTCGCTCGCGCCGTGGGAGGCGGTCGTGCTGCGGCGCCGGGCGGGCGCACACGCGTGACACCTGCCGCCTCCGCGACACCCGCGTTCAAGACGGTCAATGCATCGGGTGTTCAAGACGCATAAGTCTTTTTCGCGGCTGGATGGCGGGCGCAAAGATTGACGTTCCAGGACGTCCGATATAAAGCCGTCCAAGACGGTGCTGCACATTCTCGGGCATCGTTGTGTCTGCGTGAAGTGCTGCGCTGCAAGGAAATTGCTCAATTGGTGGAACGTCCGTAATTTATCCCTGCCGGCCCCGCGCCGGCCGCCGAAGAATTCCTCGCAAAAGCTGCCGGAATTCCGTTATGGGGCGGCCGTCTCGGGCCGATGGGCTTGATGTCCGGGTGGTGGCGACAACGGCGAGGAGACGGCGGTGCAGACGCAGATCGAGGGTGGCTCGGCGGCAGGCGCCGGCCCGTCGTCGGACACGCCGAACGAGTTCGGGGCGTACGCCGAGCTCTACGACAACCACGTCGCGATCGCGCGCTGCATCCGCGGGTGGTCCGAACGCATGGTTCCCGACCTCGTCTCGCGAGGGCGCCCGCCGGGCAGCGAACCGGTGTGCGAGGACGACTACCTCCTGGGCTACCTGCGTGCGCTGCAGGACATGGCCGACCTCCTCGTCGACGGAGACGGTCTGCCCGACGGCCCGCTGTTCCAGAGCCGAGGCTGAGTCAGCCCGGCGGCCGGATGCGGCTGCGCGACGGGCGC
Source organism: Piscicoccus intestinalis (assembly GCA_039812445.1). Taxonomy (GTDB): domain Bacteria; phylum Actinomycetota; class Actinomycetes; order Actinomycetales; family Dermatophilaceae; genus Kineosphaera; species Kineosphaera intestinalis_A. Next base: position 5,900 of record JBDIAM010000118.1, read on the forward strand.
CCGGGGCGTGTGATGATGACCGGGTCATGGCCGATCTGCACCTCACCAGTCCCGCGAACCCGCGGCTGAAGTCGCTCGTCGCGCTGCGTCGGCGGCGCGTGCGCGACGAGGCGCGGGCCACGCTCGTCGAGGGCCTCGAGGAGACGGTGCTGGCCGTGGGCGCCGGGGCCCGGGTGCGGTCGCTGTACTACTGCCCGGAGCTGTTCGGCGCCGCGACCCAGGGCGCCCTGCCGCAGTTGCGTTCGGCGGCAGGGGAGTCGGTGCGGCTGAGCCGGGCCGCGTTCGAGAAGGTCGCCTACCGGGAGGGTCCCGACGGCATCCTCGCGGTCGTCGACGCGGTCGGGCACGAGCTGGGCGCGCTGCGGCTGCCGCCGCGGCCGCTGCTGCTGCTCGCGCAGGCCGTCGAGAAGCCCGGCAACCTCGGCGCGATGCTGCGCACGGCCGACGGCGCGGGCGCCGACGCGGTGCTCGCCGCCGACCCGGTCACCGACTGGGGCAACCCCAACCTCGTGCGCGCGAGCAAGGGCACGGTCTACAGCGTGGCGGTCGCCGCCGCCCCCGCCGCGCAGGTGCTGGACTGGCTCGCCCAGCACGACATCGCGCTCGTCGCGACGACTCCCGACACCGACCTCGACTACGCCGACGTCGACTACACCGGCTCCGTCGCGATCGCCGTCGGCGCCGAGAAGACCGGGCTGACCGACGACGTGCTGGCCGCCGCGACGCAGCGGGTGCGGATCCCGATGGCCGGGCGGGCCGACTCCCTCAACGTCGCGACGTCGGCGGCGATCGTCGCCTACGAGGCGGTGCGGCAGCGGCGCCGCGCGGTCGACGCCCCGTCGCCGACCTGACGTTTTGCTGTGGGACGATTGGCGACATGCGACTCGACCACGTCTCGTACGCCGCCGAGAAGGACGGAGTGCGAGCCACCGCTGACCGGTTGGCACAGGCACTGGGCGTGCGGGCCGTCAACGGCGGGGTGCACCCGAGCTTCGGCACCCGCAACGTCATCCTTCCCATGGCGCACGGCCGCTACGTCGAGGTCGTCGAGGTGCTCGACCACCCCGTCTGCGACAAGGCCCCGTTCGGGCAGGCCGTGCGGGCGTGTTCGGAGCGCGGCGGCGGCTGGCTCGGCTGGGTCTGCCGCGTCGACGACATCGCCGAGTTCGAGCAGCGGCTCGGGCGGGAGGCGGTGCCGGGCCGCCGGATCTTTCCCGACAGCCGCGAACTGACCTGGCGGCAGATCGGCGTCAACGGGCTCATCAACGACCCGCAGCTGCCGTTCTTCGTGCAGTTCGACGACCTCGACATGCACCCCTCGCGGGCCGTCGACCTCGAGCCCGACGTCGTCATCAAGACCCTGACGATCGCCGGCGACCCCGAGCGCGTGCACGAGTGGCTCGGCACGGACGCCACCTCCACCTCGACCGTCATCGGCTTCGACTTCGTCGCCCCCCGCGGCACCGCCGGGCTGTTGAGCGTCACCTTCGAGACGCCGGGTGGGCTCGTCACGCTCTGAGGCTCGCTTCCGTCCTGCTCGTCGAGGTGCCGCTGCCCGTCCTGTTCGGTTGAGGTGACGCCGCCGGTCCCGTTCGTCGAGACGTCGTTCTCGGCGCGTGGGACGGGACCGCCCGGTTGCCGCCGGACCGCCTCCGCGGAGGTGATTCCGTCGAGTTCGGCCGGTCCTGTCAGATGGCACAGGCTCCCGTGCGGATGGCTGGGCTGGGTGGACTGGCTGGGCTGGGTGGGTCCGGGGGCCTGTGGATAACCGGCCGGGCCGCCCACGCGCGTCTGCGGCGCTGGTCAGCATGACCGGCGGGATGCACCATGGTGGGCATGACGCAGGCGACATCTCGAACTCGGCACCGGTGGACCCGTGCTGAGCGCGACGCGCTGCCCGACGACGGCCGGCGCCACGAGATCATCGACGGGGAGCTGTACGTGAGCGCCTCGCCTCGGCCGCGGCATCAGCTGATGTCTGCGGAACTGCACGCCCTGCTCCTGCGGGCATGCCACGAACACCCTGAGCTCGAGCTCATGGCTTTCGCTGCGCCCACCGACGTCGCGCTGGCCGACGACACCGTCATGGTGCCGGACCTCATCGTCGTGCCGTTCGCCCTCATCGCCGAGCGTGACATCCCCGGCGCGCCGCTCATCGTCGTCGAGATCCTGTCGCCCAGTACGCGTTCGGTCGACCTCGTGATCAAGAAGGACCGGTTGCGCCGGGCCGGGGCCGCGCAGTACTGGGTGGCCGACCCCGCCGAACCGAGCCTGACGATCTGGCGTCTCGAGGGTGGCCCCGGCGGCGACTACGTGGAGGCGGGCCGCGCCCGCGGCGGGCAGAGCGCGCGGGTCACGGAGCCGTTCGAGCTCGAGATCGTGCCGGCGGAACTGGTGCGGCTCCCGGGTCGCGGCTGACGGTGCGGCTCCCGGGCCGCCGCTGACGGGGCGGCTCGCTCATTCGTCGGCGGGCGAGGTGGCGCGCACGCCGCGCAGCCGCAGCGAGTTGAGCACGACGACGACGGAGACGACGGCCGAGGCGAGCGCGGCGACGACGGGGGAGATGACGCCGAACGCCGCCAGCGGCAGCGCCACGACGTGATAGCCGAACGCGACCGCGAGGTTCTCCACCCCGATCCGCAGCGTGCGGCGCGAGAGCACGAGCGCGTCGGCGACCGCCGCGAGCCGGCGACGCAGGAGGGTCAGCGTCTCGGGGGCGGTGTCGCCCTCGGGCGCAGGCCGGCCGGCCGTCGACCGGGTCGTCGCGGGGGCCATCGCGATGCCGAGGTCGGCGGCGGCGAGGGCGGGGGCGTCGGCGACACCGTCTCCGACCATGGCGACGGTCAGGCCGCGGTCGCGCAGCTGCTGCACGACCTCGGGGGCGCGCGCGGGGCGGACGCCGGCGAAGACGTCGTCGGCGGCGATCCCGATCTGCTGGGCCATGCCGCCGGCGGTCGGCGCGGTGTCGCCGGTGAGCAGGAAGGGGTGCAGCCCCAGCTCCTGGAGACGCTCGACGCCGGAGGCCGCGTCGGGGCGCACGCCGTCGGCGAGGGTGAACGCCGCGCGGGCCACGCCGTGCCAGCCGACGTACACGGCGGTGCCGGCGACGTCGAGCTTGGCGATCTCCTCGGGCACCCGGGCGAAGCACTCGGCGCGGCCGAGGGTGACCTCGGTGTCCTTGATGCGGGCGGTGCGGGCCTCGGGCGCACGGCGTTGCGCGGACCCGGTCGAGTCGGTGGAGCCGGTGGTGTCGGTGGCCGCGGGCACGGCGAGCCCGCGCTCGCGGGCGGCGGCGACGACGGCGCGAGCGGCGGGGTCGTCGCCGGTCTCGAGGGCGCAGGCGGCGACGGCTGCGGCCGCCTGCAGCGCGGCGGTGGAGGTGAGGCGGCCGGCAGGGGAGATCTCGACGAGGCGCATGTCGCCGGTCGTCACCGTGGCAGCCGGGTCGAGGAGCACGGCGTCGACCCGGCGGGTCGCCTCCAGCAGGTGCGGCGTCATGCCGAGCACGCCGAGCTGCGCACCCCGGCCGGCGCCGGTGAGCAGGGCGCTCGGGCCGGCGAGGGCCGCGGCGGCCGGTGCGGCGGCGACGAGCACCGCGACCGCCGCCGAGATCGCTTGGGCCGCAGGCTGGCCCGTCCAGAGGCCGACTCCGGCGGCGAGGGCGGCGAGCAGCACCGCGAGCGGGCCGAGCAGCGTCGCCAGCCGGTCGGCGAGCCGCAGCAGGGGGGTGCGGCCGTGCTCGGCCTCCTCGACGCTGCGGATGAGTCCAGCGAGCGCGGTGTCGGAGCCGACCGCCTCCGCGCGGACGACGACGAGGCTCGCGGTGTTGATCGTGCCCGCGGAGACGGGGTCGCCGGGGCCGACCTCGACCGGCGCGGGATCGCCGGTGAACAGGCTGGTGTCGAGCGCGGTGGCGCCTTCGGTGAGGACGCCGTCGGCGGCGACGCGCTCGCCGGGGTGGACGAGGAAGCGGGAGCCGACGGCGAG
>JBDIAM010000119.1:0-9883 GCA_039812445.1 Piscicoccus intestinalis
CCGCCCTGCTCGCTGCCGCCCTGCTGGCTCTGCCCGTCGCCGGTGCCGTCCTGTCCGCCGCGGGCATGTCCGCCATGTCCGCCCGGACCGCCCGGCCCGCCGTGCCCGCCCGGACCACCGTGCCCGCCGGGACCGCCGGAGCGGACCTCGATGGTCTTCAGGTCGGCGCTGACCTCGACCATGACCTGCTCGCCGCCCTTGGTGCCGAGCACGTCGTAGGAGCCGTCGGGGTCCTTGCGCACGCTCTGGACGGTGACGGCGGAGTCCTTGGCCTTGACCGCGTCGGTCACCTTGGTCTTCTCCGAGCCGGTCACGTCGGTGTGCTCGTGACGCCCTTGTCCTTGCTGGCGGTCACCCTGGCGGTCCCCTCCTGCGCCCTCCGGCGCCTTCTGCCCGTACCCGCCGTAACCGGCGGCGCTCCCGCCGGTCTCACTCGACGCGTTGGAGATCGCGGCGCCTCCGGCGACGATGGTCCCCGCCGCGGCAAGGGCGGCGGCGCCCGTCGCAACCTTCTTCGTAATCATGTGGCTCCTCAGCCTGCTCTCGTTCGGATCGACGTCGTGATCGACGACCTCGAGGGTTGACGTCGCCGTCGGGATCCCGACGGAATCCTGGCGACGTACTCACCGTCGGCAGCGGGCCTGTCACGAACCCTGCGCGACGTTATGAGGACGCTGAGAAGCCGACCCTTTTTGACAATGATTATCAGCCGCTGTCAGGATCGTCGGCATGGACCGACCCCTCGCGCCCAGGCCGCGCACCGCCCGCACGTTCGCCGTCGTCGCCGCCCTCGCCCTCGGCCTCGCCGGCTGCGGTGGCTCGTCGGGCCAGAGCGCGCCGGCGACCGGAGCGCCGACCGCGGCCAACTCCAGCGCGGGCCGGATCGAGGTGGTCGCGTCGTTCTACCCGCTGGCGTATGCGGTCGAGCGAGTCGGTGGCGATCTCGTGCAGGTCACCAACCTCACCAAGCCGGGCGTCGAGCCGCACGACCTGGAACTGACTCCGCAAGACGTCGCCACGGTCTCCACCGCCCGGCTGGCGGTCTACGAGAAGAACCTGCAGCCGGCGGTCGACACGGCGATCACCGAGCAGCAGGTGCCCACCGTGCTCGACGTCTCGGAGTCCGCCGACCTCACCCTCACCGAGCCGGAGGCGATCGGAGGCGGGCACTCGCCCGACGACGGGCACGACCACGCGTCGGAGGGCGGCGCGACCGACCCCCACTTCTGGCTCGACCCGATCCGCTACCAGAAGGTCGCGCAGTCGATCGCGACCGAGCTGGGCAACCTCGATCCGGCGCACAAGGGCGAGTTCTACGAGAACTTCGACACCTTCTCCAAGGAGCTGACCACCCTCGACGGCGACTTCTCCGCGGGCCTGCGGCAGTGCGCCTCGAAGGATCTCGTCACCAGCCACGCCGCCTTCGGGTACCTCGCCGACCGATACGGCCTCAACCAGGTGCCGATCGCCGGTCTCACCCCCGACGCCGAGCCCGAGCCCGCCCGAATCGCGCAGATCGCCGATTACGTCAAGTCGCATCACGTGACGACGATCTACACGGAGACGCTCGTCAACCCGGCGGTGGCGCAGACCGTGGCGGCCGAGACCGGCGCGACCACCGCGGTGCTCGACCCCATCGAGGGCGTCGGCGAGTCGTCGGCGGGGCAGGACTACCTGGAGATCATGCGCGCCAACCTCACCACCCTGCAGAAGGGGCAACAGTGCACGTGAACGACTTCTCACCCGCCTCCTCACCGGCCCGGGGGGAGCCGGTGATCCGGCTGCGGGGCGCGTCGTTCGGCTACTCCGACCGGCGGGTCGTCGCCGACGTCGACCTCGACATCCGCGCCGGGGAGACGGTCGCGCTGCTCGGCGCCAACGGCAGCGGCAAATCGACGCTCGTCAAGGGTCTGCTCGGCATCGCCGACGGCCTCGGCGGCGAGGTCGAGCTGTTCGGAACGCCGCAGCAGCGCTTCACCCGCCGGTATCTCGTCGGCTACGTGCCGCAGCGGCACACGCTGTCGGCCTCGGTCACCGCGACCGTCACCGAGATCGTCTCCGCCGGCCGCCTGCCACATCAGGGGCTGCTCGGCTGGATGAGTCGCGAGGACCGCCGCATCGTCGCGCAGGCCATCGATCTCGTCGGCCTCGGCTCGCTCGCCCGGCACGACGTCGCCACGCTCTCCGGCGGTCAGCAGCGGCGGGTGCTCATCGCCCGTGCGCTCGCCGCGCAGCCGCAGGTGCTCGTCATGGACGAGCCGACCGCGGGTGTCGACATCGCCAACCAGGGGGTGCTCGTGCGGGTGCTGCGCCGGCTCGTCGACGAGGGCGTGACGCTGCTCGTCGTCACCCATGAACTCGAGGCCCTGCGGCCGGTGCTGGCCCGCGCCGTGACGATGCACGCGGGGCGGATCGTGGCCGACGGCAGCCTGCAGGGCGCGTCGGCGGTGGCCGCGGACGCGGTGCGCGAGGGGTCGCACGGGCACTGCCACGACACGCCGGAGCCGGAGACCGGCTCCCTGCTCCTGCCCGAACCGATGCCGCCGAGCCAGACCGCGTACCCGCGAGAGGAGCCCGCGCACCATGCTTGAGCTGTTCGACTACGAGTTCATGCGCCGCGCGCTGCTGGCCGCGCTGCTCGTCGGCTGCGCCGCGCCGCTGGTCGGGGTGTTCCTCGTGCAGCGCCGGCTGTCGCTCATCGGCGACGGCATCGGCCACGTCGCGTTCGCGGGGGTGGCCGTCGGCGCTCTCACGCAGACCTCCCCGGTCTGGGTCGCGTTGCTCGCGGCCGTCGGCGCCGCGGTCGCCATCGAGGTCGTCCGGGCCCGCGGGCACACGAGCGCCGACCAGGCGCTGGCGATCATGTTCTACGGCGGAATCGCGCTCGGCGTCGTGCTCATGGCCCGGGCGGGCAGCGCCGCCGCCTCGATGAACTCCTATCTGTTCGGGGCGATCACGACCACCGGAACGTCCGACATCGTCACCTTCGCGGTGCTCGCGCTGGGCGTGCTCGGCACGGTCGCGGTGCTGCGGCCCCGGCTGTTCGCGGTGGCCAACGATCCGGAGTGGTCGCGGGCCGCGGGCCTGCCCGTGCTCGGCCTCAACATCGTGCTCGCGGTGCTCACCGCGGTCACCGTCGTCGTCTCGATGCGCGTCGTCGGGCTGCTGCTCATCAGCGCGCTGATGATCGTGCCGAACGCCGCGTCCCAGCTCGTGGCCCGCAGCTTCCGGTCGGCGATGACGCTCGCCGTGCTCATCGGCGTGACGTGCGCCGTCGGTGGGGTCGCCGGCTCGTTCTATCTGGAGACCCCCTCGGGCGGCACGATCGTGCTCGCCGCGATCTTCGTGTTCGCGCTGCTGGCGATGCTGCGCTCGGTGCGCGACGCGATCCTGGCGCGCGGCCACCGGTTCGCCGAACACCACGCTCACGAGCACGGCGACGACTGCGGCCACGAGCCGGTCGAGCACGACGGGCACATCGACTACCTGCACGACGGTCACCTGCACTCCCCGCACGGGGATCACTACGACGAACACGAGCCGGCCGGGGGGCCGAGCGGGGGATCGAGCGGGGGGTCGGCTGCTGCCGCGCCGGGACACCGGCCCGGGACGCGATCCACGGGGGTGTCGGCATGAGTGAGCCCGAGCGCCGCAGTACCCGCCAGCGTCAGGCCGTGGAGAACGGGCTGCGCCGCACCGAGGACTTCGTCTCCGCCCAGGACCTGCACGCGCGGCTGCGCCAGGGCGGCGACTCCATCGGGCTGGCCACGGTCTACCGCACCCTCTCGGCGCTGGCCCAGGACGAGCGGGTCGACGTGCTGCGCACCCAGGAGGGCGAGGCGCGCTACCGGCTCTGTTCGACGAGCTCGCACCACCACCACCTCGTGTGCCGCGGCTGCGGCTACACCGTCGAGGTCGACGACCCCGCCGTCGAGCGGTGGGCCCAGACCACCGGCGAGGTGCACGGGTTCAGCGGAATCACCCACACCCTGGAGATCTTCGGCACCTGCTCGGCCTGCGCCGGCTCCTGACGCTGGCCTGTCGTCCTCCGTGCCCCGGGCCGTCCACCGGGCGGGCGGGCAGGCCGGGCCCGGCTCCCAGATGGACCGCTTGCGCACCGGGGCAGGCGACGGACGATGATGGCACCTATGTCTGCAGCTTCCGCCCCCGTTCCCTCCGACTCCTCGGCGACATCGTCGTCCTCGGCGCCGAAGAACCCGCCGGTCACGTTGACGATCGCCGGTTCCGAGGCCACCGGAGGAGCCGGTGCCCAGGCCGACCTCAAGACCTTCCAGGCCCTCGGCACCTACGGCATGGTCGCGTTGACCTGCATCGTCTCCCTCGACCCGAAGGCCGACTGGGCGCACCGCTTCGTGCCGGTCGACGCCGGCGTCATCGCCGACCAGCTCGAGGCGCAGTTCGCGTGCTACCCGGTCGACGCGGTGAAGCTCGGCATGCTCGGCACCCCGGTGACCATCGACACCGTGGCCGACGCGCTCGGCGGCCTGGGGCAGGCGCGCCCGGCGCACGTCGTCGTCGACCCGGTGCTCATCTGCAAGGGGCAGGAGCCCGGCGCGGCGCTGGACACCGACAACGCGCTCAAGGAGCGCATCCTGCCGCTCGCCACGTTCGTCACGCCGAACCACTTCGAATCGATGGCGCTCTCGGGCATGGAGCGCATCGATTCCGTCGACGACCTCGCCGAGGCCGCGCGGCGCATCCACGACCTGTGCGGGGCGGCGGTGCTCGCCAAGGGTGGGGTGCGGCTCAGCGGACCGGACGCGGTCGACGTGTTCTACGACGGCTCGACGCTCGAGGTGCTCGCCACCCCGAAGGTCGGGGAGGTCGCGGTGAACGGGGCGGGCTGCACCCTGGCTGCCGCTGTCACCGCCGAACTCGCCAAGGGCGCCAGGCCGCTGGACGCGGCCCGCGCCGCGAAGAGCTTCGTCACGCGCGGCATCGAGGCCCGGATCTCCTCCAACGCCCCCTTCGACGCCGTCCGCCAGGTCTGAGGCCCTGCTCACGGCTGCGGCCCTGCTCAGGTCTACGGCCTGCTCACGGATGAGGCCCTGCTCACTCCGCGGGACGCCCGAGCATCGTGTGTGGTCCGCGAATTAAGCTGTCCGGCAAGGTTCTCCGCGCCCTCATCGATGAGCACCCGGGAAAGAAGTTGGACGTCCGACTTCTTTCTTCCGCGTTTTCCTGTTGATCGGGTGTCCAGTGTCGATAAGTCAGGTGGCCGGCGTGGGGACCGGGATGATCGACAGCAGGGGAATGTGAATGAGCTTCACCGAGACGGCGCTTCGCGCGACCGCGACGAATGCGCCCAGCGCTCAGATCGCCGTCGGTTGGGGGCTGACGTGTCAGACGTGCGCGGGCCTGATGTGCCTGGACTGCGCCGCCGATCTGGCGCACGAGACGTGCACGCGAGCCTGCCCGGAGTGCTCGGGCCTCGACCGGGACCTCGGTCAGGACTGGCAGCTGGGGTTGCTCGCCACGCAGCTCGGGGGGCTGCAGCGGCTCGACGAGGCGGTGTGTGGCGCCGGGGTCTGAGCCACCGGCGCCACCGGGTCTCACGGCCCGTGCTCGACCGCGCTCCACTCGGACCGCTGGTGTAGCCGCCACAGCACCCACCCGGCGAGCACGAACGCCAGACTGGCCAGCGCCAGATGCAGTCGGGAGTCGGTGACCAGCGGCGCGATCGCCCCGGAGAGCACCCCGTTGAGCATGAGCGTGAGAAACGCGCCCACCGATGCGGCGGCTCCGCGGCGGGCCGGGAACAGGTCGAGCATGGCCACCTGGAGCACCGGGAAGACGAGCGCGATGCCGAACGCGACGACAGCCGGGCCGATGACCGCCCAGGGGAGCGCGGGCGCGCCGCTGACCTGCAGGGCGACGTTGAGCGTGCCGCCGCCGGCGGCGATCGTCAGACCGATCGAGGTCAGGCGACCCGGCAGGATCCGGCCCGCGGCGCGGCCGGTGAGATGGGCGCCGAGCACCATGCCGCTGATGAGCGGCACGAACAGCACCCAGAAGTCCTGTGCCCCGAGGCCGAGCAGGTCGACGACGAAGATCGGCGCCGACGCGATGTAGAGGAACTGTCCGGCGAACGCGAGCGAGCCCGCCATGGCGATCCGCAGGAACGCCGGGTCGCGGCCGACCTCCCACAGCCCCCGCAGCAGCGGCCCGAACCGCAGCGGTGTGCGGGCCTGCGGCGGATGGGTCTCCGGAAGCCGGGTCGCCGTCAGCGTGGCCATGAGCAGGCCGAAGACCGCAAGGAACCAGAAGATCCACGGCCACGGCCCGACCGCCAGGATCCAACCGCCGACGATCGGGGCCACGGCAGGTGCGACGGCGAAGATCATGACGATCTGACTCATCGCCGACTGCGCTCGCGGCCCGGAGTACAGGTCGCGCACGACGGCGCGGGAGACGATCTGACCGCCTCCGGCCGTGGCGCCCTGCAGTGCGCGGAACGCCAGCAGCATCGGCAGGCTCGTCGACAGCGCGCACCCGATGGAGGCGGCCACGTACGCGAGGATGCCGATGATCATGACCGGTTTGCGCCCGACCGCGTCCGAGAGCGGCCCGTGGAACAGGCTCATCGCCCCGAAGGAGAACAGGTAGACGCTCGTCACCTGCTGCATCGCCAGGGTGTCGGAGCCGAACTGCCCGGCCATCGACGCGAACGCGGGAAAGACCGTGTCGATGGTGAACGGCCCGAACATCGACAGCGCCGCCAGGAGGGCGATCGTCGCCCAGGCGGGGCCCGGCAGGTCGCGGTCGGGATCGGGAGTCGGGTGCGGCGCGGCGGCACTCACCGCCGCGCCGGATCAGCCCAGCGCACGGCCGTTGGCCCGGTAGTCGGCGGCGCGTTCGGTGTAGCGGGCGGCGTTGCCCGCCAGACCCGCGACCTCCTCGTCGGTCAGCTCGCGACGCACCTTGCCCGGCACCCCGACGACCAGTGAGCGCGGCGGGATCCGGGTGCCCTCGGAGACGAGCGTGCCCGCGCCGATGAGCGTGTCGTCGCCGACGACCGCGCCGTTCATGACGGTGGCGCCCATGCCGACGAGGACCCGGTCTCCGATCGTGCAGCCGTGCACGACCGCGCCGTGGCCGATCGAGACGTCGGCGCCGATCGTCGCCGGAAAGCCCGGGTCGGCGTGGATCACCGCGTTGTCCTGCAGGTTGCTGCGCTCGCCGAGGCTGATCGCGTCGCCGTCGCCGCGCGCCACCGCGCCGAACCACACGCTGGCCCCGGCCGCCACCCGCACCTGCCCGACGAGGGTCGCGGTCGGCGCCACGAAGGCGTCGCCGTCGATCTGGGGGATGTTGCCACCGATCTCGTAGTTCATGTCGCGGAGCGTAGTGGTCCGCACCGACAAGATGCCTGCCCGGCCGGAGACGGTCGTGAGCGTCAATGCCCCACAGAAGGATTCACCGCAAGAAGCGCACCGCGGCCTGGGTGAGGGCCTTCGCCTGTCTGGTGTGGAACGACCTCGAGCGCAGCAGCCGCAGGTCGGCGGCGTTGCGCATGTTGCCCGCCTCGAGCATGACGGCGGGCACGCGGCTGAGGTTCAACCCGGCGATGTCGGCCCGCGGGGTGATGGCGGTGCCGCCGCCCAGGTAGTTCGAGCGGGGCATGCCGGTGACTCGGGAGACCGACTCCCGGGTGATCGTCGCGAGCCGGGCCGAGCGCCTGGTGACGTCGGCGCCCCCGGCCATGCGGGTGGAGCGGATGATGTGGAAGCCGCGGTCGCGCGCGCGGGCCCCGTCGGCGTGGATGGACAACACGAGGTCGGCGCGCGTGCGGTTGCCGATCGCGGCGCGTTCGTCGACGCAGGGCCCGACGCCCCGGTCGTCTGGGCGGGTGAGGATGACGGTGGCGCCCCGGGCACGCAGCTGCGACGCGAGCTTGGTGGCCACCGACCAGGTGAACGCGTGTTCCGCGTAACCGCCGGTGGAGGCGGTGCCACTGGTGTTGCAGGCCTTGCGACCGCCGCGGCCGTCGGGCACGAGTCGGGTGTTGACGGCGCGGAGGTAGCGGCCGTTGTGCCCCGGGTCGACGACGATGACGCGGCCGCTGAGCGACCCGCCTCGGGTGGGGGCCAATCGGATGCCGCCCGTGCTGGGTACCGCACGGGGCCCGCCGGCGGGTACCGCGATCGCTGCGGCGGCGGGCGCCGCGGTCGACGCGGCGGCGGAGGTGTGGCGGGCGGAGACCGCGGGCTCGTCGGCGGCGGGAGCGACGAAGACCGCCGACGCCGTGAGCAGGATCGTCGTCACGGTGCAGGTCACCCGCTTGCGGGAGCGGAGGCCGACGTTCGCTGGCATGTCCCCAGGGTGACCGACGGCGGGTGCCGATCCCGTGCAATCGGGTCGGACACGCCACGAAACCCGTTGTCACGAGGCTGTTTCGGGGTCGCGGGTGCGGTCGCCGGCGGGCGCCTGTCCGCCCGGTCGACCGGCACCTGCCGAGTCTTGTCGGACCTGCCTGTCAGGATGGCCTGCGACGGCGACGACCGGCCGGGCACGACCGGTCTCGCGCGCCGAACGGTGCTGATCGCAAGGGTGGTTCGAAAGGAGTGGTCACGGTGCGACGAGTCGACGGGCGGTTGGTGCTCAGCGCCACCGACCTCACCAAGCACACCGCCTGCCCGCACGTGACGACACTCGACCTGCACGACCTCGATCCGCAGCCCACCCTCGACGCGCCCGTGCCCGATGCCCCCGACGAGGCGCTCGATCTCGTCTTCGCGAAAGGGCTCGCGCACGAGCGCGCCTACCTGGAGCAGCTGCGCGCACAGGGCCGTGAGGTGGTGGCGATCGAGTCGTCCGGCGCGCGTGCGGCCGCGGAGACGCTGGCGGCGATGCGCGCGGGCGCCGACGTCATCTACCAGGCCTGTCTGGCCCAAGGCTCCTGGCTCGGCTATGCCGATTTCCTGGTGCGCGTCGATACCCCCGACGAGCCGAGCGCCCTGGGGCCGTGGCGGTACGACATCGCCGACACCAAGCTGGCCCGCCGGCTCACGGTCGCGGCGCTGCTGCAGATGGCCACGTACGCGGAGCCGCTCGCCGCGGCGCAGGGCGTGGCGCCGCAGCGGCTCGTCGTCGTCACGGGAGACGCGGAGCAGCACGCCTGGGCGCCGCGCGACGTGGCGGCCTACGCGCGGCGGGTCGCCGACCGCCTGCAGCTCGCGGTGGCCTCGGGCGCGCCGACCGAGGCGGTGCCGAATCCGCATTGCCGGCAATGCCGTTGGGCCGGTCACTGCGAGCGGGTGTGGGAGTCGACCGACGATGTCGGCCGGGTCGCCGGGGTGCACCGGGATCGCCGGGAGGCGCTGCGCCGGGCCGGGGTCCGCACGCTCGCCCAGCTGGCCCGCCTCGAGCCGGCCGAGCTGGCGGGGGTGCTCTCGCCGGGTGCCGCGCGCCGGGTCACCCAGCAGGCCCGGCTCCAGCTGGCGGAGCGGGAGCGCGGCACGCCGGTGTACGACCTGCTCGACCCGCACCCGGGTCTCGGGCTGGGGCTGCTGCCGGCGCCGCATCCGCACGACGTCTACCTCGACTTCGAGGGCAACCCGTGGGCCGGAGGCGGGCGCGGCATGGAGTACCTCGCCGGGCTGCTCGACCGCGAGAAGCGCTTCGTGACGTGGTGGGCGCACGACGACGAGGCGGAGAAGCGGCTGGTCGAGGATCTGCTCGACGATCTCGTCGCCCGGCACCGGGCCGGCCGCGGCATGCACGTCTACCACTACGCGGCCTACGAACGCACGGCCCTGGCGCGCATGACCGCGCGCTACGGCACGCGGGAGGCGGAGTTCGACGAGCTGCTGCGGGCCGGGGTGTTCGTCGACCTGTACGCGGTGGTGCGGCAGGGGCTGCG
>JBDIAM010000120.1:0-9799 GCA_039812445.1 Piscicoccus intestinalis
GGCGGTCGGGGTGCCGGAGAAGCGCGGCGCCGGGGCCGGCTGGGTCACCCCGTCGAGCGTGACGAACGCTCCCCGGGCGACGTTGTGCGGGTGGCTCGGTGCCTCGTCCATGTCCAGCACCGGGGTGACGCACGCGTCGACGTCGGCGAACACGCTCTCCCAGTGCGCGCGGGGGTGCGCGGCGAAGGCCGCCTCGAACTCGGCGCGCTGGTGGGGCCAGGTGTCGCGGTCGAGCTGCCGGTCGGCGTCGATGCGCTCGCTCAACCCGAGGCGCTCCAGCAGCACCGCGAAGAACTGCGGCTCAAGCGCCCCCACCGCGACGTGGCGGCCGTCCGCGCAGGCGTACGTGTCGTACCAGGGGGCGCCGGAGTCGAACAGGTTCTCGCCGCGGCGCACGCTCCACTGCCCGCGCCCGTGGAACCCGTAGATCATCGCCATGAGACTCGCGGCGCCCTCGACCATCGCGGCGTCGACGACCTGCCCGCGGCCGGTGGCGCGCGCCGACAGCACCGCGCTGACCACGCCGAGCGCCAGCGGCATGCCCCCGCCGCCGAAGTCGCCGACGAGGTTGATCGGCGGGGTGGGGCGATGCCCGGCCGGGCCGATCGCGGCCAGCGCGCCCGAGAGCGCGATGTAGTTGATGTCGTGCCCGGCCCGGGGCGCGAACGGGCCGTCCTGCCCGTAGCCGGTCATCCGCCCGATGACCAGCGCCGGGTTGGCGGCGTGCAGCTCCCGCGGGCCGAGTCCGAGCCGCTCCAGCACCCCGGGGCGAAAGCCCTCGATGAGCGCGTCGGCGCCGGCCGCGAGCTCGCGCACCACCCCGACACCCCGAGGGTCCTTGAGCTGCACCGCGATCGAGCGCCGACCACGGTCCAGGGCGGCGTTCGGCTCCGCGGCCTCGCCGACCCGGTGCACTCGCACGACGTCGGCGCCGAGGTCGGCGAGCATCATCGCCGCGAACGGAGCCGGTCCGATGCCGCCGAGCTCGACGACCCGCACCCCGTGCAGCGGCCCGCGCGCAGGCCCGGGCGAGGCGGTCACAGGCTCACCCCGCGTTCTTGGCCGGGGCCTTGCCTCCGGTGATCCGGTAGACGTCGAACACGCCGTCGACGCGCCGCACGGCCTTGATGACGTGGTCGAGGTGGCTCGGGTCGCCCATCTCGAAGGTGAACCGCGAGATCGCCACCCGGTCTCGGGAGGTCGTCACGGTCGCCGACAGGATGTTGACGTGGTGGTCCGAGATGACCCGCGTGACGTCCGACAGGAGCCGGTTGCGGTCGAGGGCCTCGACCTGCAGCTGCACGAGGAACAGGCTCGCGGCGCTCGGCGCCCACTCGACCTCGATGAGGCGTTCGGGGTGGGAGCGCAGCTGGTCGGCGTTCGTGCAGTCGGTGCGGTGCACCGAGATGACCCGGTCGCGGGTGTTGAACCCGAGGATGGGGTCACCCGGCACCGGCGTGCAGCACTTGGCGAGCTTGACCCACACGTCGCTGACGCCCTTGACGACGACGCCGGCGTCGCTGTTCGGCGACCGCCTCCCCCGGATCACGCCGGGCACCGTGGCCTCGGCGAGATCCTCGGTGGCGCCGTCGGCCCCACCGTGGCTGGCGACGGCCTTGTCGACGATCGACTGCGCCGACACGTGCCCCTCGCCGACGGCCGCGTACAGCGCGTCGATGTCCGGATAGCGCAGGTCGTTGGCGGTCGCCGTGAGGGTCTCGGCGGTCATGATGCGCTGGATCGGCATGTTCTGCTTGCGCATCGCCTTGGCGATGGCGTCCTTGCCGTTCTCGATCGCCTCCTCGCGGCGCTCCTTGGAGAACCACTGCCGGATCTTGTTGCGGGCCCGCGGGCTCTTGACGAACGTCAGCCAGTCGCGGGACGGACCGGCTCCGTCGGCCTTGGAGGTGAGGATCTCGACGACGTCACCGTTCTCCAGCTGCGACTCCAGCGGCACGAGCCGGCCGTTGACGCGTCCGCCGATGCAGTGGTGGCCGACCTCGGTGTGCACGGCGTACGCGAAGTCGACGGGCGTGGCGCCCACCGGCAGGGCGATGACGCCGCCCTTGGGGGTGAAGACGTAGACCTCGCGGGCGTTGATCTCGTAGCGCAGCCCGTCGAGGAACTCCTCGGGGTCGCTCGTCTCACGCTGCCAGTCGAGCAGCTGGCGCAGCCAGGCCATGTCGGAGGTGGAGTCGTCGCCCTTGGCGCCCGCCCGGCTCGGGGCGACCGTGCCGTTGACCTCCTTGTACTTCCAGTGCGCCGCGACGCCGTACTCCGCCCGACGGTGCATCGTGTGGGTGCGGATCTGGATCTCGACGGGCTTGCCGTCGGGGCCGATGACCGTTGTATGCAGCGACTGGTACATGTTGAACTTCGGCATCGCGATGTAGTCCTTGAAGCGCCCGGGCATGGGGCGCCAGCGGGCGTGCATCGCGCCGAGGGCGGCGTAGCAGTCGCGCACGGTGTCGACGAGCACGCGCACGGCGACGAGGTCGTAGATGTCCTCGAAGTCGCGGCCGCGCACGATCATCTTCTGGTACACGGAGTAGTAGTGCTTGGGGCGGCCGGTGACGACCGCGTTGATGCGGGCCGACTTCAGATCCTCGGCGACCTGCGTCTTGACGCCGGCGAGGTACTCGTCGCGGGCCGGAGCCCGATCGGAGACCATCCGCACGATCTCCTCGTAGACCTTCGGGTAGAGGGTCATGAACGAGATGTCCTCGAGCTCCCACTTGATCGTGTTCATGCCGAGGCGGTGCGCCAGCGGCGCGTAGATCTCCAGGGTCTCCTGGGCCTTGCGCTGGGCCGACGCCTGCGACACGTACCGCCAGGTGCGGGCGTTGTGCAGCCGGTCGGCGAGCTTGATGAGCAGCACCCGGATGTCCTTGGACATCGCGATGATCATCTTGCGCACGGTCTCGGCCTGCGCGGCGTCGCCGTACTTGACCTTGTCGAGCTTGGTGACGCCGTTGACGAGCAGCGCGATCTCGCCGCCGAAGTCGCTCTCCAGCTGCTCGAGGCTGTAGTCGGTGTCCTCGACGGTGTCGTGCAGCAGCGCCGCCGCCAGCGTCACGGGCGTCATGCCCAGTTCGGCGAGGATCGTCGTCACCGCGAGCGGATGGGTGATGTAGGGGTCGCCGCTCTTGCGCATCTGCCCGGTGTGGACCTCCTCGGCGACGGTGTACGCGCGCTCGATGAGCGCGAGGTCGGCCTTGGGGTGGGTGGCCTTGACCGTGTGCAACAACGGCTCGAGCGCCGGGTTGACGTGGTGCCGCGGTCCGCCGAACCGGGCCAGCCGCGCGCGCATCCGCGAGGTCGGCGGCAACGACGGGGCCGGCGGGGTCAGCGCCGGCTCACCGGGCCCGGCAGGCAGCTCCCCCTGCCCGGGCACGCCGGACGGAGGTACTCCGTGATCGACCGACGCGCGGGAGCGCGCGTCCGGCGAGGCGACCGGCTCGTTCATGCCGCAATGATAGGCGCTCAGATCTGCAGCAGGGCCTGCACATCCCGGTCGCGGAGCCGGTCCCGCCCGCCGAGCGAGCAGATCTCGCACACGATGTCGACGGCGACGACCTGCGCCCCCGTGCGGTCGACGAGCTCGCAGGCGGCCGCCGCGGTGCCCCCGGTGGCCAGCACGTCGTCCATGATGAGCACCCGCTGACCGGGTCCGCAGGCGTCCTGGTGCACCTCGATGGTCGCCGAGCCGTACTCCAGGTCGTAGGAGGCGGTGAAGGTCGCCGCGGGCAGCTTGCCCTTCTTGCGGATCGGTACGAACGGCACGGCGAGCGCCACCGCGCAGGCGGTGCCGATCATGAAGCCGCGGGCCTCGATGCCGGCGATGACGTCGATGCGCCCCTCGTAGCGGGCGACGACGTCGTCGACGACGGCCCGCAGGGCGTGCGGGTCGGCGAGCAACGGGGTGAAGTCCTTGAAGAGCACGCCGGGCTCGGGAAAATCCTGCACGTCACGCAGTCGGGAGGCGACGAGGGCCGCAAGGGCGTCACGATCCATTGCCATCGGTCATTCCTTCGAGGGGCGCGGGCCGCGGCGCCGCAGCCGGGAACTCTCGGTGCGGGGTGCGCGGGTGTCGGTGACTCGCATCGAGGGGTGGATCGGCCGGCCGGTCGCGGTCAGCCCCTCCTCGATGCCGAGGCCACTCTGCCCGGTCAGGACGCTGGTGTCGATGGGTGTGGCCGCGCCGACGCGCCCCTTGACCGCGATGGCCCCCGCGACCGCCGAGCCGAACACCCGGGTGGCGGGGTCGTCACGCCCGGCCGACACCAGCGAGCCCGCGCCGGCGAAGGCGGGCACGAGCGTCTGCGCGGGCCGCGGGCGGGCGCCGTCGGAGCGGGCGGCCACCCGCTCGCGCAGCGCCTTCATCCGCGGCTCACGCTCGCGCAGCCACGCGAGCAGCGGGGTCGCGATGAAGATCGAGCTGTAGGTGCCGACCGCGATGCCGACGAACAGCGCCAGCGACAGGTCGAGCAGGGTGCCGGGCCCGATGACCGTCAGGCCCATGATGAGGATCGCCGCGACCGGCAGCAGCGCCACGACCGAGGTGTTGATCGAGCGCACGAGGGTCTGGTTGACGGCGAGGTTCGCCGCCTCCGAGTACGTCTTTCGCCCGGTGTGCATGGCCTCGGTCGTGTTCTCGCGGACCTTGTCGAAGACGACGACGGTGTCGTACAGCGAGTAGCCGAGGATCGTCAGGAAGCCGATCATCGACGCCGGCGTGATCTCGAAGCCGGCGATCGCGTAGACGCCGACCGTGATGACGATGTCGTGCGCCAACGCGACGAGCGCCGCGAACGACATCTTCCACGTGCGGAAGTAGAGGCCGAGCATCACCGAGACGAGCACGAGGAACCAGGCGAGTGCCTGCAGCGCCTGCCGGCTCACCGACTCCCCCCAGCTCGGGCCGATGACCGAGGCCCCGACGTTGGTGGCCGGCACCCCGAACGTCTGCGCCAGGCCCTCCGAGACGTCCTGGGTGAGGCGCTCGTCGAGTTCCTGGGTCTGCACGCGCACGGTGTCGCCGCCGACGAGGGTGACCGTGGCGGTGTCCTGCCCGCCGGTGTCGCGCACGACCTCGGTGGCGCGCTGCACGAAGCCGTCGGTGTTGCTCACGCCCGCGACCCGGAAGTCCGAGCCGCCGGTGAACTCGATGCCGAGGTTGAGCCCGCGCAGCGCGAGCCCGGCGCCGACGATGATGAGGATGACGACCGACCCGACGAGCCAGGTGCGCAGCCGCCCGACGAAGTCGATCGAGCGCTTGCCCGTGTACAGGTCGTTGCCGAAGGCCGCGAACCGGTTCATCCGCACCTCGCGCCGGCCGGGGCTGCTCATGCCGGGCTCCCTTCGGGCGTGGCGCCCTGTTTGCGGTCGGCGATCGTCATCCGGCCGCGACCCCGGTAGACGGGTCGCACGCCGAGGGTCTCGGGGTGGAAGCCGGACCACTTGTGCCCGCCTCCGAAGAACTTCGTGTGACTGAGCAGCGACAGCATCGGGTGCGTGAACAGGAACGTCACGATGATGTCGAGCAGGGTCGTGAGGATGAGCATGAACGCGAAGCCGCGCACGTTGCTCGTGGCCAGCACGTAGAGCACGACCGCCGCGAGAAAGCTCACGGCGTCGGAGACGAGGATCGTGCGCCGCGCGCGTTTCCAGCCGGTCTGCACGGCCGACTGCAGGCGGCGGCCCTCGCGCACCTCGTCGCGGACCCGCTCGAAGTACACGATGAAGGAGTCGGCGGTCGTGCCGATCGCGACGATCGCGCCGGTGACGCCCGCCATCGTCAGGCGCAGGTTGTACCCCCAGCCGAGCAACGTCAGGCACAGGTAGGTCAGCAACGCGACCATGAGCAGCGAGGCGACCGTGACGATCGCCAGCGCCCGGTACTGCAGGAACGAATACACCATGACGAGCAGGAGGCCGATGAGGCCGGCGATGATGCCCAGCCGCAGCTGGTCGCCGCCGATCGTCGGGGAGACCTGCTCGGTGGACTGCACGGTGAAGCTCATCGGCAGCGCACCGAACTTCAGCTGGTTCGCCAGCTGCTGCGCGGTCTCGGCGGTGAAGTCGCCGGTGATCTGGGCGCGCCCGTCGGGGATCGCGCTCTGGAAGCGCGGCGCCGACACCACGCTGTTGTCGAGCACGACCGCGAGCTGATTGCGGGGCTCGGGCAGCGAGACCATGAAGCGGCTCACCGTCGCGTAGGTCGTCGTCGCCTGGCCGCCCTGCATCTGCAGGTTGACCTGGTAGCCGCCGGTCGGCTGGCCGGTCTGCTCGCTGACCGTCGGGCCGGAGCTGGCGTCGGCGAGGTCGGAGCCGTCGATGACCGACGGTCCGAGCAGGTACTTGACCTGGCGGTCGCTGCTGCAGGCCACCGTCGGCTGCAGCAGGTTCTCCCGGGTCGCGTCGGACGGCTGTGCGTCGCACTCGAGCTCGGTGAGCCGCTGCTCCCACGTCGGCGTGAGCCAGGCCTCGTTCGTGGCGTACTCGATGAGCGCCTGCGGGTCCTGCGCCTGCTCCGGCGTGATCGACGGCTCCCCCTCCTGCCCGGTGGGGTTCGCGCTCGGGAGCCCGATGCCCGGGCTCTGCGTCGGGGTGGCGGCCGGCGACGCGGTCGGCGTCGCGGCGGGGGTGGCTGCCGGGCTCGCGGTCGGGCTCGCGGGGGTCGGGGTCGCGGAGGGCGTCGCCTTCTGCAGACCCGGAGGCAGCACCGCGCCGGCCGTCGCGGGACTGGTCGGGCTGGCGGGGCTGGCCGTCGGGGAGGCCGTGCCGGCGCGGGCGGTCGCGCCCCCGGTGGCGGCGGTCGGGCTCGCGGTGCCGGCGGTGGGGCTCGCGGTCGGGCTCGCGGTGCCGCCGGTGGGGGTCGCCGTGGGCTCGGGTTGCGCGGTCGCGGGGATCGCGAACAGCACCGGGCGGAACCGCATCTGCGACGACTGGCGCAGCGCCTCCTCCTGGGCGCGGGTCATCTGCCCCGGCACGGCGACGACGACGTTGTTGCCGAGGGTCGCGACCTCGGCCTCGGCGACGCCCTGCCCGTCGACGCGGGCGCGGATGATGTCGACGGCCTGCGCGAGCTGTTCGGTGTTGACCTCGCCGGCCTCGACCTGCGGCTGCAGCACCATCTGCGTGCCGCCCTCGAGGTCGAGACCCAGCAGCGGCGTCAACTGCGAGTTCGACCAGGTCGCGGCCGCGCCGAGGGCGCCGCCGAGAGCCAGCACGATGAGCAGCATCCAGGCCAGGGACCGCCGGAACGGTCTGGTGATCGCCTTCGCCACCGCCTCAGACCCCGATCCTCGGGGTCGACGTGCTGCTCGGCGTGCCTCGCCCGGCTCGTTCCATGACTCGTCCCATCAGTGCTGTGTGTCGCGGCTCGGTCTGGCGCCCCGGCTCTGCCTGGCGCCTCGTGGCGCGAATCCCCCGCCGGCCCGACGCGGGCCACGCAGGTCACGACGGCCTCGGTCGAGTTTAGGTGACGCCCGCCGCCGGAATCCAACGAGCCGCGCCGTGCGCGAGTGCCCCGTCTCCGGAGTGTGTTTGTGCCTCCGAGAAGCCTTGCTGCGCCGCGGGATTCATCCGGCTCCGGGGCGGTCGGCGAGGTCAGTCGGCGAAGCGGCCGAGGCCTTCGTCGCCGAGCGGGAGACGGCCCTGGCCGCCGACCGACCCCCCGGAGCCCCCGGAGCCCCCGGAGCCCCCAGAGCCGGAGGCGCGGTCGCCGAAGGCGGCGGACTCGGCCGCGGGAGGCGGGGTCAGGCCCAGGTGCTGCCAGGCCAGCGGCGCGGCGGCGCGGCCGCGGGGGGTGCGCACCAGAAAGCCCTCGCGCACGAGGAACGGCTCGGCCACGGTCTCCACGGTGTCGGGCTCCTCCCCGACGGCCACGGCCAGCGTCGACAGGCCGACGGGCCCGCCTCCGAACCGGCGGCACAGCACATCGAGCACGCCGCGGTCGAGCCGGTCGAGGCCGCGGTCGTCGACGTCGAAGAGCGCGAGGGCCGCCCGCGCGGCGCCGAGGTCGACGATGTGGTCACCGTGCACCTGCGCCCAGTCGCGCACGCGCCGCAGCAGGCGATTGGCGATGCGCGGCGTGCCACGGGAGCGCCCGGCGATCTCGGCCAGGCCCTGCGAGGTGTGGTCGACCGACAGCAGCCCGGCCGAGCGCACGAGGATCGCCTCGAGGTCGGCGGTGGCGTAGAAGTCGAGGTGTCCGGTGAAGCCGAACCGATCCCGCAGCGGAGCGGGCAGCAGACCGGCGCGCGTGGTGGCGCCCACGACGGTGAACGGAGCCAGTTCGAGCGGGATCGCGGTGGCGCCGGGGCCCTTGCCGACGATGATGTCGACGCGAAAGTCCTCCATCGCCAGGTAGAGCATCTCCTCGGCGGGGCGGGCCATGCGGTGGATCTCGTCGAGGAACAGCACCTCGCCCTCGGTGAGGCTCGACAGGATCGAAGCGAGGTCGCCCGCGTGCTGAATGGCCGGGCCGCTCGTCACTCGGATGGGGGTCTCCAGCTCGGTGGCCACGATCATCGCCAGCGTCGTCTTACCCAGGCCCGGCGGTCCGGACAGCAAGATGTGGTCGGGGGTGGAGCGGCGGCGCTTGGCGGCCTCCAGCACGAGCGAGAGCTGTTCGCGCACCCGCGGCTGGCCCGGGAACTCCGCGAGCCGGCGCGGACGCAGCGCCGCCTCGACGCGGCCCTCCTCGTCTTCGGGCAGCGGGCCGGGGTCGACGACCCGGGCCGTCACGTCGTAGGAGCCGTCGTCGAAGGTCTCATCGGCCGGGTCGGCGCTCGCGTCGGTGCGCCCGGAAGGGTCGGTCGGGCCAGTCAGACCGGCCCCGCCGTGCGGGTCGGCCGCGTTCCGGCCGGTCATCGGCCCAGCTCCCGCAGGGCGGCGCGCAGCGCGACAGCGACCTCGGGCTCATCCCCGAGCTGGGCGGCGACCTTGTCGACGCCGGATTCGGCCTGCTTGGCGGTCCATCCCAGCCCCACGAGCGCCTCGGTGACCTGGGCGCGCCAGGCCGCCGGAGCCGGCACGAGCGGCGCCCGCTCGCCAGTGCCGCCCGAGTCGGCGGAGCGCGCGGCCGCCAGCGCCCCCACCTTGTCGCGCAGCTCGAGGACCAGCCGCTCCGCGCCCTTGCGCCCGATGCCCGGCACCTTCGTCAGCACCCCGACCTGCTCGGCCGCGATCGCCTGGTGCAGTTGCGCGGGGGTGAGCACGGCGAGCATCGCCAGCGCCAGCCGCGGACCGACTCCGGAGACGGTCTGCACGAGTTCGAAGGTGGCCTGCTCGTCGGCCTCGGCGAACCCGTAGAGGGTCAGGGAGTCTTCGCGCACGACCAGGCTCGTGCTGAGCCGGATCTCCTGGCCCTGGCGGGCGGAGGCGGCGGTGGCCGGGGTCGTGTGCACGAGCAGCCCGACGCCGCCGACCTCGACGACGAGGTGGTCGAGCCCGACGACGCCGACGCGTCCCGCGACCGAGGCGATCATCGGACGGCCCGGCGCGCGGTCACTCCGGCGCCACTGGCGCGACCGGTGCGCGATCGGCCGCCACCCGGCACCCCGGCGGCGGCGAGCCGGGTGCGCTCGGCGCGGGAGGCGGCCTCGATGCGGCCCTGCATGCCCCCGCGCCACACGTGGCAGACGGCGAGCGCGAGGGCGTCGGCGGCGTCGGCGGGTTTCGGCGGCGCGGGCAGCCTCAGGATGCGGGTGATCATCGTCGTCACCTGGGCCTTGTCGGCGCGGCCGTTGCCGGTGACGGCCGCCTTGACCTCGCTGGGGGTGTGCAGCGCCAG
>JBDIAM010000121.1:0-9734 GCA_039812445.1 Piscicoccus intestinalis
TGGTCGACGAGGCGTTCATCGACGCCGTGCCCGGCGAGCGCGAGAGCCTGCAGCCCGACGCATGCGCCGCCACCGCCACCACCTCGCGGGGGCTGCTCGTGCTGCGCAGCCTGACGAAGACGTTCGGGCTGGCCGGGATCCGCGCCGGCTACGTCGTCGGCGACCCCCGTCTCGTCGCGCGGCTGCGCGAGCTGGCTCCGCCGTGGTCGGTCAACGCCCTGGCCCTCGCGGCGATCGACGCTGCCCTCACGCCCCAGGCACGCGACCATGTGGACGCCCTTGCCGCCGAATTGCCACGGCGCCGTGACCACCTCGTCGCCGGCCTGCGCGCGGCGGGACTGGCCGTGGTCGACGACCCGCAGGGGCCGTTCGTCCTCGCCCACCACCCGCGCGCCGCCGAGCTACGCGCCGGCCTGCGCGAACGCGGCATCGCCGTGCGCCGCGGCGACACCTTTCCCGGTCTCGGGCCGGCGTGGCTGCGGCTCGCGGTGCGCGACGAGGCCACCACCGACGCCCTGCTGACCGCCCTGCGCGCCCTGCCCGAACTGGCTGCCCCCGCCGAAACCACCGCCGCGCCCGAGGAGTCGCCGTGAGTCCGACCCGCCCCGTCCCGCCCCTGCCGCAGGCCACCCGGGAGGCCCTCGACGCGGTCATCACGACCCGCCGCGACATCCGCAGCGACTTCACCATGGACCCGATCGACGACGCCGCGCTCACCCGCATCCTGTCCGCCGCGCACCGCGCACCGAGCGTCGGGCTGAGCCAGCCCTGGGATTTCGTGCTCGTGCGCGACGAAGACCGCCGCCGCCGCGTGCAGGCCCTCGCCGCCGAACAGCGCGACGCGTACGCCGCGAGCCTGCCCGGTGGCCGCGCCCGCCGCTTCGACGGACTCAAGGTCGAGGCCATCCTGTCGACCCCCCTGAACATCGTCGTCACGTGCGACCCGACGCGAGGCGGCCCCTACACCCTCGGCCGCCACGCCGACCCGCGGATGGCGCCGTTCTCGGTGGCCACCGCCGTCGAGAACCTCTGGCTCGCGGCCCGCGCCGAGGGCATCGGAGTCGGGTGGGTCAGCTTCTTCGACCCCGACGCGCTGCGCGCCGTGCTCGAGCTGCCCGAGCATCTGCAGGTCGTCGCCTACCTGTGCGTCGGGCACGTGCGCGCGTTCCCCGAGGCTCCCGAGCTCGCCCTCACCGGCTGGGCCCGGCGCCGCCCCCTGTCGTGGGCGGTACATCACGAGAAGTGGGGGGCCCGCGGCCTCCCAGGAGGAGTTCCCATGATGCTCGTCGACGAGACCGTCGCCGCCATCCAGCCCGTCGACGAGGCCGCCCGCGCCCGCTCCGACGAGCATCAGCTCACGCTCACCAAGCCCGCCGGTTCGCTCGGCGAACTCGAGACGATCGCGGGCCGCCTCGCCGCGATGGCCGGCGAGTTCCCGCCCCCGATCCCCGAACCCGCCGCCCTGGCGGTCTTCTGCGGCGACCACGGCGTGCACGCCCAGGGCGTCACCCCGTGGCCTCAGGAGGTCACGACGCAGATGGCGCTCAACGTGCTCGCCGGCGGCGCGATGACGAGCGTGCTCGCCCGTCAGGTCGGCGCCGAGGTCGCGGTCGTCGACGTCGGGGTCGCCGCCGACCTGCCCGACGCGCCCGGCCTCATGCGCCGCAAGGTCGCCCCCGGCACCGCCGACATGACCCAGGGCCCGGCGATGACTCCCGACCAGTGCCGCCAGGCCATCGACGTCGGCATCGACGTCGCCCGCGACCTCGTGGCGCAGGGCAACCGGCTCCTGGCCACCGGCGACCTCGGCATCGCCAACACCACCGCCTCCGCGGCGCTCGTCAGCGTGTTCACCGGGGCGCCCGCCGAGCAGGTCACCGGCCGGGGCACCGGCATCGACGACGAGATGCTCGCCCGCAAGATCGAGGTCGTCGACCGGGCCGTCACGGTCAACGGTGCCGACCGCGCCGACGCCCTGCACGCCCTCGCGGCGGTGGGCGGCCTCGAGCACGCGGCGCTCGTCGGCTTCCTGCTCGGCGCCGCCGCGCTGCGCACCCCGGTCGTGCTCGACGGCGTCATCGCGGCCTCGGCCGGCCTGGCCGCCGCCGCCCTCGCCCCGCAGGCCGTGGACTACTGGTTCGCCGGGCACGTGTCGGCCGAGCCCGCGAGCCGGCTCGCGGTCGCCGAGCTCGGCCTGCGCCCCCTGCTCGATCTGGGCATGCGCCTCGGCGAGGGCAGCGGCGCGGTGCTCGCGGTCCCGGTCATCCAGGCCGCGGCGCGGGTCGTGCACGAGGGCGCCACCTTCGAGAGCGCCGGGGTGGCCGGGCGGGATGAGTGACCTCGGAGCGCAGCTGCGCCTCGCCGGGCGCGACGTGCTGCTCGTCGGCGGTCCCGCCAAGGCCCTGGGGCTCGTCGGGCGCCTGCTCGATCGGCAGGCGGCGATCACCGTCGTCGCCCCGAGCGTCGCGACGTCGATCCAGGACCTCGCCGAGCGCGGCGCCCTCGCCTGGCACGCCCGCACCTACGCACCGGCCGACCTGACCGGGATCGCGCTCGTCGTCGCCTGCCCCACCGGCGGGCCCGAGGACGAGGCCCTCGAGCGCGTCCGTGACGACGCCGACCGCGCCGGCATCCTCGTCGCCGACCTGCAGGCCGACACGTATCGCCGCGCAGCCGGAGCCGGAGCCGGAGCCGGTGCCGGTGCCTCGCCGGGCCCCACGCCGAATCCCTCGACGGGCCCCACGCCGGGCCCCACGGGCGAGGCGCGGACTGTCGGCAGCGTCACCCTCGTCGGAGGTGGGCCGGGCGACCCCGGCCTGCTCACCCTGGCCGGCCTGGAGGCGGTCCGCGACGCCGACGTCGTCGTCGTCGACCGCCTCGCCCCGCTGGAGGTGCTGCGCGACCTCGGCCCGCACGTCCAGGTCATCGACGTGGCGAAGATCCCGCGCGGCCGGTTCACCCCGCAGGAACGAATCAACGAGGTGCTCCTCGACCATGCCCGCGCGGGGCGGAAGGTGGTGCGGCTCAAGGGCGGCGACCCGTTCGTCTTCGGGCGCGGCATGGAGGAGGTGCTCGCCTGCCGCGAGGCCGGGGTGCCGGTCGACGTCATCCCCGGCGTCACCTCCGCCGTCGCGGCTCCCGCGCTGGCCGGGGTGCCGGTCACCCATCGCGGCCTCGTGCAGGGCTTCGCGGTGATCTCCGGCCACGCGGCCCCCGACGACCCGCGCAGCACCGTCGACTGGGCGTCGCTCGCCGCGAGCGGCGTGAGCATCGTCGTGCTCATGGGTGTCGAGACGCTGCCGAGGATCGCGGCCGCCCTGGTCGCCGCCGGCCGCGAGGCCCAGACGCCGGTGGCGTGCATCATGGACGCGGCCACCACCCGCCAACGGGTCGCGACCACCACGCTCGGGGAGCTGTCGGCCGGCCGGATCCCGCCGGGTGTCTCCGCGCCCGCGGTGACGGTCGTCGGCGCCGTCGCACAGTTCGCCGCGCAGCCCGCCCCCGACGCCTGATCGCCGACGAGGAAGGCTGTGCCGCAACCCGATTCGTGATGTCTACAAGCGTTACCCTGTGGGTCGGGCGTCCAGTTATCCTGGCCGGGTGACCGGCTCGGGGGAATGGGCCTCGGTCATTCGGCGGCACCGCCGTCATCGATGCACAACTGGGGGGGTCAGAGCGCGATGAACAATTCTGTGATGTGGAAGTCGGCCCGGGTCGTGGGCCTGGCGGCACTCGGTGTGAGCATGGCCGTCGCGCCCGGACTGTCGGCGCAGTCGTTGGCCCGCGCGGCGAACCGCACCGGCCGCGCCGCGCGGCCCACGACCGGCGCCTTCGACGCCCGTGTCGACATCACCCGCACCACGTCCGCCTGACCGCGAAAGACGGGATCGACATGAGCTGGCGCTGGGAAAGCCTGGACTCCTCCGGACAACCGGTCGAGGGCGCCCCGACCGGTACCTTCCCCACCCAGGGGGAGGCCGAAGCGTGGCTCTCCGAATCCTGGAAAGACCTCGCCGACGCGGGGGTCGCCGCGGTCACCCTGTACGAGGAGGGCGTCGTCGCCTACGGGCCGATGCCGCTGGACCCCGCCTGAGATCCGGCCCGCGGCTGAGCCTGCGGGGTCGCCGCCGGGTGCACGTGCACGCAGACGCGATCCAGGTGGCGCCCCGCGCGGCGCATGCGAGCCTCGACCTCGTCGGCGATGTCGTGGGCCAGCCGCACGTCGAGGCTGGGGTCGACGCTGATCGTCACGTCCGCCTCCATGCGGTGCCCGAGCCACCGGGCACGCACCGCACCGACATCGTGCACGCCGGGGGCCCGGAGTGCGGCCGCGCGCAACGCGTCGACCGTCTGGGGTTCGATGCCGTCCATGAGCCGGCGCACGACGAGCACCAGGGAATTGACGAGGATCCCCGTGATGGCGACGGCGATGAGCAGACCCGCGATCGCGTCGGCCCGATGGAGCCCGAGCGCGACGCCGACGGCACCGGCCACCACGGCCAGTGAGGTGTACCCGTCGGCCCGGGCATGCTGCCCCTCGGCGATGAGGGCCGCCGAACCGATCCGCCGTCCGGTGCGGATGCGGTATACCGCCACCGCCTCGTTGCCGACGAACCCGACGACGCCAGCGGCGAACACCCAGCCCAGGTTCGTCAGCGGGCGCGGGTGCAGCAGCGCGTCGACCGACTCCCAGACGATGAGCACCACCGAGCCCGCGATGACCAGGGAGATGAACAGCCCGACGAGGTCTTCCGCACGCCGATAGCCGAACGGATACCGCTTGCTGGGCGGTCGTCGGCCCAGCCAGAACGCGAAGATCAGCGGGATCGTCGTCGCCGCGTGCCCGATGTTGTGGATGGTGTCGGCCAGCAGGGCCACCGAACCGGAGACCGCGACGATGACGATCTGAGCCAGCGCGGTCGCCGTCATCCCGGCCAACCCGATCCACGCGGTGCGGATGCCGTCGCGGGTGGACTCCTCGGCCGTCTGGATCGCCTCCGAGGCGTCGTGCGCGTGCGGCGTCAGCGCGTGCCGCAGCCCACCCCAGAAACCCTGCCCGTGCGAGTGCCCATGTGAGTGCCCGTGCGAGTGTTCGTGCTCATGAGGCCGGGGGTCGCGACCGTGCGCGTCGGCCGCATGCTCGGGCTCCGGCACGCTCATCGCGTCGGACCCGTCGCCTCGGCCCGCGCCGCCGGCGTCTCCTGACGGTGGTGCCGAGGCACGCCGCCGCGCCCGTGCTCGGAATGCCGCAGCGCGTCGATGACCAGCTGGGAGATGTGATCGTTCGCGATCCGGTAGTAGATGTGGTTGCCCTCGCGGCGGGTGGCGACGGCGCGCGCCCGCCGCAACCGTGCCAGGTGTTGCGAGACCGCCGGGATCGGCCGCTGCACCCTCTCGGCGAGCTCGCCGACCGACAACTCGGCGTCGAGCAGGCGGCACAGCAGCCGCACGCGGGTCTCGTCGGCCAGCAGCCGGAACACCTCGACCGCGTCGGCGACCAGGTCGTCGTCCCCGACCGATTGCGTACTTTCGCGCATGCGCAAATAGTAGGCGGGCCGATCGCCGCCGACAACGGGTCGGAGCCGGCTGTTGCCGACGGCGCGGGACAGGGGGAGTGCTCGACCTCAGCTCGGGTACTGGCCGCGCGCGACTCGCGGCCGCGGCACGCGACCGGGCCGGATCTGCATCGAGCGGGAGATCGAGTACCACAGCGAGCCCTTGTCGGGGTCCTCGCCGAACTTGGCGCGCACCCGCTTCTTCACCGCGGCCCACATGAAGAAGTCGTCGAGCACGGCGAGCAGCACCGCGCCGTAGACGATGAAGTAGCCGGTGAGAATGGCGGTCCGGTTCGGAATGAGACTGACCGGCAGGCCGATGAGCATGACCGGCAGCAGGAATTCCGCGAGGTTCCAGCGCGCGTCGATGACGTCGCGGATGAACGCGCGCTGCCGGCCGCGGTCGCGAAGCGGCAACGCCCATTCCTCGCCGGCGTACATCGCCGCCCGCATCTTGGCCCGCTGCTCGCGTTCGCGCTTGCGCGAGTCGGCGCTCGCGGCCTTGCGGTCGGTGGGCACCAGCGGCTTGTGCCGCGCCGCCTCCGCCTCTCGACGGGTCGGCGTGGGTCGGTTCTTGGCCCCCGGTCGCCCGGGCGCCGCGGCCGTCTCCTCGGGCGCGGTCGTCTGCTCATTCTTCTTGCGTCCGAACACGCCCCCACCCTAGTCGAGCGTCCGTCGGACCGGTGACGCCCTCACCAGGAGGCGGCAGCAGCGGTCGCGCCAGGTCGGTAGCCTGCCCGCATGAGCACCGGCCAGCCGACCCCGCCCGACCTCGACCCGTCGCGACTGCAGGCCCTGCGTGCGCGGGTCGACGACCTCATGCCGCAGGTCCTGTCCGACCTCACCGACCTGGCCCGCATCCCCAGCGTCTCGCTGCCCTCCTTCGACGCCGCGCACGTGGCCGCGAGCGCCGACCGGGTCGCCGAGTTGCTGCGCGGAGCCGGGGCGCAGGTCGAGGTGGTGCGCGCGGGAGACGGTCACCCGGCGGTCATCGGGCGCGTGCCCGGCCCGCCCGGCGCCCCGACCGTGCTGCTCTACGCGCACCACGACGTGCAGCCACCCGGCGCTGAGTCCGACTGGGACACGCCGCCGTTCGAGCCCACCCCGCGCGGCGACCGGCTCTTCGGCCGCGGGGTCGCCGACGACAAGGCGGGCATCCTGGCGCACGTGGCGGCGCTGCGGGCCTTCGACGGACAGCCCCCGGTCTCCGTCGTCGTGTTCGTCGAGGGGGAGGAGGAGGCCGGTTCGGAGAGCCTGCCCGCCCTGCTCGCGGAGCACCACGAGGCGCTGGCCTGCGACGCGCTCGTCATCGCCGACTCCGGCAACTGGGACATCGGCACGCCCGCACTGACGACGACCCTGCGCGGCAACCTGCGGGTCGTCGTCGAGCTGCGCACCCTGCGCCACGGCGTGCACTCCGGCATGTTCGGCGGGCTCGTACCCGACGCGATCACCGCGATGTGCCGGCTCCTGGCCACGCTGCACGACGACGACGGATCGCTCGCCCTGACCGGGCTCATCGAGCGGGACGACGCGCAGGTCGACTATCCGCCCGAGCGCATGCGGGCGGAGTCGGGCGCGCTGGACGGCGTCGAGTTCCTCGGCGAGGGAACCCTGGCGTCCCGGCTGTGGACCAAACCCGCGTTGACGGTCATCGGCATCGACGCCCCGAGCGTCGACGAGGCCGCCAACCTGTTGACCCCCGCGTGCCGGGCCAAGCTGTCGATGCGGATCGCCCCGGAGGAGGACCCGCAGCACGCCCTCGAGGTGCTGACCGAGCACCTGCGCGCGCACGCCCCGTGGGGCGCGCACGTGGAGGTCACGCCGACCGACTCCGGTCGCGGGTTCACGACGACGACCGACGGACCCTACGTCGCGGCGGCCCGCGCGGCCTTCGCCGACGCCTGGCAGACGGAGCCGGTCGAGGCCGGCATCGGCGGGTCGATCCCGTTCATCGCCGAGTTCGCCGAGGCGTTTCCGCAGGCCAGCATCCTGGTCACCGGCGTGGAGGACCCGGACACCCGAGCCCACGGCGCCAACGAGAGCCTGCACGTGCCCGAGTTCGCCCGGGTCTGCCTCGCAGAGGCGGTATTGCTCGAGCGGCTCGGCGCCCTGCGGACGTGACGGCACGGCCGCACGCGTGCGCGGCGGGCCGGCGCGCGGGTCGAGGCCGCGGCCCGGCCGCGAGGAGGCCCGCTTCCGCCCGCATCTGGGGTTTGGCACGATGAGACGGTGCGCGTCCTGTTCTGTCCGGAGAGCTTCACCGGCACTCTGACCGCCGTCCAGGCCGCGGAGGCCATGGCGGCCGGGTGGCGGCGCGGCGCGCCCCACGACGACCTGACGCTGGCCCCTCTCTCCGAGGGCGACACCGGCTTTCTCCACGTGGTCGAGGAGGCGCTCGGGGGAGTGACGGTGGCCGTCACCGTCTCCGACCCGCTCGGGCGGCCGGTGCCTGCGGCCGTGCTGCTCGTCGACGAAGGCCCGGGCCGCACCGCCTACGTCGAGTCGGCGCAGGCCGCCGGACTGCACCTGCTCAACGCCGACGAACGCAAACCGATGCTGACCAGCTCGTACGGGGTCGGGCAGCTGATCGAGGCGGCGATGGCCGAGGGCGCCGACCGCATCATCGTCGGGCTCGGCTCGGCCGCCACCAACGACGGCGGAGCCGGTCTGCTCGCCGCGCTCGGCGGCGGCGACAGGTTCGCGCTCAGCGGCGGGGGCGGTGCGCTCACCGACCTGAGCGTCGAATCGCTGGCGGGACTGCCGGAGCTCGCGGGGCGGCTCGCGGGGGTCGATCTCGTCGTCGCGACCGAGGAGACGCTGCCGCTGCTCGGCTTCCACGGCACGTCGGCGCTCGGTGCGCAGGGCCGCGGCGCCGACCCCGCGCAGGCCCAGGAACTCGAACTGCGGCTCGGGCAGTTCACCGACCTCGTCAATCGGGTGCTGCCCCCGCCGACCGACCTGCTCACGGGGCTGCCCCGGCGCATCGAACGTGAGCCCGGAGCCGGTGCCGGCGGCGGGGTCGGCTACGCGCTGATGATGCTCGGCGGCGCCCGTACGAGCGCCGTCGACCTCGTCATGCGCGCGTGGGACTTCGACGCGCTGTTACGACGCCACGACCTCGTCATCACCGGTGAGGGCTGCTTCGACTGGGCGTCGCTGCGCGACAGCGTCGCGACCGGGGCCGCCCAGGCCGCGGCCCGGCTCGGGCTGCCGGCGGTCGTGCTGGCCGGTCAGGTGCAGGTCGGTCGCCGCGAGACGATGTCGACCGGCGTCGCCGGGGCCTACGCCGTCGCCGAACGACCCCTCGACGTGGCCTCCGCGATGGCCGACCCCGTCGGCTCGCTGGCCGCTCGCGCGGAACGGCTCGCCCGCACCTGGTCCCCGCCCCCGGAGCGACGCGCCGGGTGAGTTCGGGCCCAGGCCCTGGCAGCCGACCCGGCCCCCGTGCGACCCTGGGAACATCGCGCGGTGGTTGTCGGTTCTCGACAGTACGTGTCGGACCGAACCGCACCTCTTAGACTCTCCCGCCACGCAACCGCACAGTTAGGACCACACACGATGACCGTTTCGGACCAGACCTCCACGCACGGCGTGCTGCTCACCGATGTGGCCGCCTCGAAGGTCAAGAGCCTGCTCGACCAGGAGGGCCGCGACGACCTGCGCCTGCGCGTCGGTGTGCAGCCGGGCGGCTGTTCGGGCCTGATCTACCAGCTCTACTTCGACGAGCGCACCCTCGACGGCGACGCCGTGCGTGACTTCGCCGGGGTCGAGGTCGTCGTCGACCGCATGAGCGCCCCCTACCTGGACGGCGCGACGATCGACTTCGCCGACACCATCGAGAAGCAGGGCTTCACCATCGACAACCCCAACGCGGGCAGCTCCTGCGCCTGCGGCGACTCCTTCAGCTGAGCCGCCGCCGCACCCGCACCAACCGTGAGAACTGCGAGTCACGGTGAGAACTGCAGCACGAACAGCAGCTCTCGCCACGACTCGCAGTTCTCACCTGTGTTCGGGGCTCTTGCGGGCGCCGCGAGCGAGCCGGGAGTGACGAGGGTCGGCCTGCGCGGAGGCGGGCCGCGGCCTCGATAGGGTGTGGCGCGTGCGTATCGCTGTCACCGGGTCCATCGCGACCGACCACCTCATGACCTTCCGCGGGCGTTTCGCCGACTCCCTCAT
>JBDIAM010000122.1:0-9703 GCA_039812445.1 Piscicoccus intestinalis
CCGCTCGGCGGCCGCCAGCACGACCGGGCGCACCGGTTGCGTGCACCGGCTGAGGGTCACCACCCCTTCCGCGCCCCGGGACAGCGCGGACAGGTCGTCGGCGAGGCGGGTGAGCCGACCCGTCTCCGCACGCAACAGTGTGAGGTTCTCGTGCGACGGTGGCAGCAGGCCGTCGAGCATTCCGGTCAGATAACCGTCCACGACGGTCAGCGGGGTGCGCATCTCGTGGGCGACGTCGCCGAGCAGGCGCACCCGGGTGGCCTCGGTGTCGCGCAGCCCGGCGCCGAGCAGGTTGACGTCCGCGGCCAGCCTCGCGAGCTCGGTCTCCGGAGGCAGCGGCACGGGGTCGGCGTAGTCGCCCGCGGCGATGCGCCGGGTGCCGATGGCGATCGCCCGCAACGAGCCCAGCACGCGGTGCGCCAAGAAGGCGCTGATGACGATGGCGGCCGCCAGGCCGATGAGGGCTCCGAGGAGGGTGGCCTGGTCGACGGCGGACGCGAACAATACCCGCAGGTGAGCGCCCGCACCCTGCCCCTGGCCCAGCCCCTGCCCGGGGCCGAGCCCCTGCCCCTGGCCGAGCCCCTGCCCCTGAACAGGCCCGAGCTCCTGCCGGAGCTCGCGACGCAGGGACTCGTCGAACAGCGCGGGAGCCAGCAGGCGCACGACGACGAAGGTGGTCAGGGCCCCGACGAACGCCACGAGCGCGTGCGAGGCGAGCAGTCGCACGGAGAGGCGCTTCACGGCCGGTCACCCTCGGGGAGCGGGGCCGGCAGGAGCTTGTATCCGACGCCGCGGACCGTGCCGATGAGCCGGGGGTGCGAGGCGTCGTCGTGCAGCCGCCGCCGGATGCTGCGCACGTGCACGTCGACGACCCGTTCGTCGCCCAGATGCTCGTAGCCCCAGACCTGTTCGAGCAGCTGGGCGCGGGTGAACACCCGGCCCGGGGAGGCGGCGAGCCGGGCCAGGATGTCGAACTCCAGCGCGGTCAGCCGCACCGCCCGGCCGTCGAGGCTGACTTCCCGGCAGGCGAGGTCGACGACCAGCCCGCCCCGCACGAGCCGCTCCGGGGAAGCGTGCGGTTCCGGTGCCCGGGCCGGCGGCGTGTCGATCCGGGCCCGGCGCAGCACGGCGTGCACCCGGGCGACCACCTCGCGGGGGCCGAACGGCTTGACGACGTAGTCGTCCGCGCCGCTGGTGAGCCCGATGATCCGGTCCCCCTCTTCGGTCCGGGCGGTGACGACGATGACCGGCAGTCCGGGCACCAGCGACCGCAGGCGGACGAGCAGGTCGAGCCCGTCGACGTCGGGCAGGCCGAGGTCGAGGAGCGCCAGCGCGACGCCGCCCGGCCCGAGCTCCCTCGTGACGGCCATGGCCTCGGAGCCCGTGCCCGCCTCGGCCACCGCGAACCCCTCGGCCTCCAGGTACGCGATGAGGAGCCGGCGGATGTGCGGCTCGTCGTCGATCAGCAGGATTCGCCCGGTCATGTCCCCTCCGACAACGTTGCTTGCATACCCCTGGGGGTATGTCTAACAATACCCCCAGGGGTATCAACCTCAACCTACCGACCAGGAGGTCCGACATGCCCAGGGTTATCCCGATCGAGACGCCTTCTCTCGGGGATCGCAGCTACTTCGTGCACGAGGGCGGGGTTGCCTTCGTCGTCGACCCGCAACGCGACATCGACCGCGTGCTCGACCTCGCGCGGCGGGAGGGCGCGCGCATCGAGGCGGTCTTCGAGACCCACCTCCACAACGACTACGTGACCGGCGGCCTGGCGCTGGCCCGACAGGTCGGGGCCGCCTACTACGTCAACGCGGCCGACGAGGTGAGCTTCGAGCGCACCCCGATCGCCGACGGGCAGCGGGTGCAGGTCGGCCCGATGACCGTGCGGGCGATCGCCACCCCGGGGCACACGTTCACCCACCTGTCCTACGCGTTGGAGGGCGAGGAGCCCGCGGTGTTCACCGGCGGCTCACTGCTGTTCGGCTCGACCGGCCGCCCCGACCTGCTCGGGCCCGACCACACCGACTCCCTCGTGCGGCACCAACACGCCTCGGCGCAGCGGCTCGCCGGTGAACTGACCGACGAGACCCGGGTCATGCCCACCCACGGGTTCGGGTCGTTCTGCTCGGCGACGCAGTCGCAGGGCGACTCCAGCACGATCGGTCAGGAGAAGCGCGACAACCCCGCCCTGACCCGCGACGAGGCCGACTACGTCGAGGAGATCCTCGCCGGGCTGGAGGAGTTCCCCGCCTACTACGCGCACATGGGCCCGGCGAACGCCGCCGGCCCGGGCGCCCCCGACCTGTTTCCGGCCGAGAAGGCCGACGCCGCGCAGCTGCGCCGGCGCCTGGAGGCCGGGGAGTGGCTCGTCGACCTGCGCAACCGCACGACCTTCGCCGCCGGGCATGCGCCGGGCAGCTTCAACTTCGGTATCGACGGCCAGTTCTCCACGTACCTGGGCTGGCTCATCCCGTGGGGCACGCCGGTCACGCTGCTCGGCGACAGCCAGGAGCAGGTCGACGAGGCCCAGCGGGAGATGGTGCGCATCGGCATCGACCGGCCCGCGGCCCAGGCGACCGGCAGCCCCTACGACTGGACCGACGGCGAGCTCGCCACGTACCCCACCGCGACGTTCGCCGACCTGGCCCAGGTGCGGCACCACCGCGAAGTCGTCGTGCTCGACGTGCGCCGCCCGGCCGAATACACGAACTCCCACATCGAGGGCGCGGTCAACGTGCCGATCCACGACATCCTGCGGCGCGCCGCCGAGGTGCCGGCCGGCGAGGTCTGGGTGCACTGCGCCGGCGGCTACCGGGCCTCCGTCGCCGCCTCGATCCTCGCCGCCAGCGGGCACCGGGTCGTCGCCG
The DNA here is from genome assembly GCA_039812445.1 of Piscicoccus intestinalis. Lineage (GTDB taxonomy): Bacteria > Actinomycetota > Actinomycetes > Actinomycetales > Dermatophilaceae > Kineosphaera > Kineosphaera intestinalis_A. The sequence goes on from JBDIAM010000122.1 coordinate 2,871, forward strand.
TCGACGACTCCTTCGACCGGGCCGGCGAGGTCGGCCTGCCGATGGCCGGCTGACCCGCCTCCCGCCCGAACTCCTTCCCACACCGTCCAGGAGACGAACCGCGATGACCCCTGCCCTCGACACGAAGTCCGACCCCACAGTCCACCCGGAGACCGATCCGGCCGTGACCACCCCCATGCCCGCCCGGGTCGACGCGGCTGAGCTGCGCGACTGGCTCACCCGGCCGGACCGGCCGCGGATCGTCGACGTCCGCTCGGCCGCCGAGTTCGCGGGCGCGCACATTCCCACGTCCTACAACGTGCCGTTGCCGCTGCTGCGCGAGCATCGCGAGGAGTTCCTCGAGCCGCTCGCCGAGCAGATCGTGCTCGTGTGCCGCACCGACAACCGCGCCGGTCAGGCCGAGGAGCTCCTCGCGGCGGCCGGGCTCTCCCGGCTGCACGTGCTCACCGGCGGCATGACGGCCTGGGAGGCCGCCGGCGGACCGATCAACCGGGGGGAGGGCCGCTGGGACCTGGAGCGCCAGGTGCGTCTGGTCGCGGGCGGTCTCGTCGCCGCGGGCGTGCTGACCAGCACCGTGGCGCCGAGGGCCAAGTGGCTCGCCGGGTTCGTCGGTGGCGGCCTGATGACCGCCGCGCTCACCGACTCCTGCGTGATGGGCGCGCTGCTGTCGCGCCTGCCGTACAACCGGGACGCCGAGCCGGACGTGCGCGCGGTCGTCGACGCGCTTCGCCGCCGGACCGCGTGAGGGGCGTCGCGCCGTGAGCCTGCTGTGGATCGCCCCGCTGGGACTGCTCGTGGGGCTCGTCCTGGGTGCCCTCGGGGGCGGCGGGGCGATCCTCACGGTGCCGATCCTCGTCTACCTGCTCGGGCAGAGCCCGAGCGCGGCGACCACCGGATCGCTGGTCATCGTGGCCCTGTCCGGGCTGGCCGGGCTGGCTCCGCACGCGCGGGCCGGCCGGGTGCGGGTGCGCGACGGACTCGTCTTCGGGGTGCTCGGGGTGCTCGGCTCGGTCGCCGGATCACACCTCAACGCGCTCGTCGCCCCCGAGGCGCTCATGACGACCTTCGCGGCGCTCATGCTCGTCGTCGCGGCGCTGATGACGCGCAAGCGCCGGCGCGCGGCCCGCGAGGGTGACTGCGACCCGATCGAGCCGGCGCGGCGGGGCCCGATCGCCCTCGTCGTCGCCGCGACCGCGGTCGGGCTGCTCACCGGGTTCTTCGGCGTCGGCGGCGGATTCGCGGTCGTGCCGGCGCTCGTGCTCGTGCTCGGCTTCGCGATGCCGGAGGCGGTGGGCACGTCCCTGCTCGTCATCGTCGTCAACAGCCTCACCGCGCTCGGCGCCCGGCTCACGGGGGCCCTGCAGCTGGACTGGCCGGTCATCCTCACGTTCGGCGTCGTCGCCGCCCTCGGCAGCCTCGCGGGCGGCAGGCTCGCCCAGCGGGTCGACCCCCAGCGGCTCAACCTCGCCTTCACGATCCTGCTCGTCCTCGTCGCCGGCTACACCGCCGCGCAGAACGTGCCGCTCCTGCTGCGCTGATCCGCCGGACCGGCCTGGCAGCGGCGCTCGACCACTACCGGAAAAGCGGTCTCGGCCAGAAAAGAACAAGAACGTGGCCGCGCCCGGCCGCGTCAGGGGGATGACGCGGGCCGGGCGCGGCCTCCGGGCACGATGAGGGAGCCCGGAGCGGAAGGGTTTGGGGCCCCTTCCACGGCGTGGCCGCGGCCGAAGCGACGGCCGGAGACGGGGTCAGCCTGAGTGGTGTCGTCGGGACGGCGCCCGCGGGCACCGTCCCGTCACGGTGCCGGGTCGCCTACCGGAGGCAGCTTCCGTCACCGGGGCCGCGGGACGACTGGTTTCCCTGGCCGTGATGGTGGCCCCTGCGCTGGCCCTGACTCTGACTCTGACCCTGACCCCGGCCCTGGCGGCCCTGGCCGGGCGCCGAGCCGCGCTCGGCCGCGCGGGTGAAGGCGGCCAGGTGGTTGCGGGACGCCTGCAGCAGGTTGCTGTAGACCGTCCGCACGTCATCGGGCAGGCCGGGGGTGGCCACCGACTTCTCGAGATCGGCGATGTCGCGATTCTCCAGGTCCACGCCGACCGCGAAGGCCGCCTGCAGCGAGCGGCTGCCCTGCGCCTTCCAGGTGTCGTACAGCCGCTGGATCGCGGGGTCCGCGTAGCGTCCGGCGGCCCGTCCGGCCGAGGGGTCGGCCAGGCCGTAGCGGGTCAGCAGGCGCCCGATCGCGTCGAAGTGTCGCTGCTCGGAGTCGACGATGTTGCTGAACGGGCGGTCGCCGTCGTAGCGGTCGGCGAAGAACCGGTAGAGGTCGCGGGCCATACGCTCCTCCTCGCGGGAGAAGGTGAGCCCCTCGGCCACCTCCGCGGGAAGCCCGGTGGCTGCGGCGACGACCGGCTGCGGCGCCGTCGTCGCGACCGGCGTGGCAGCGGCGCCGACGCCCGTGCCGACGGCCACGGCGGTGGCGGCAATGATGGCGATCGTGGTGCGCTTCATGGTGTGCTCCTGTGACGGATGCGCGGCGAGCCGATGGTCTGTGGCTCACCCCCATTGAGCGCGCACCGTGTGAAGCGATCCCCTCGCCCCCCGTGAAGCCTTCATGAAGCCCGCCGCTTCGGTTGCCCTTTCGCGGTGGCGCCATCGCTCGACCCAGGCGCTGGCATGTCCGCCTCGCGCGAATCGCACAGATCCTCGTCGGGTGTTGGTGGGGATTTGTTCCCTGCTCGGGCCGTACCCCGGGCTCACCTCGCGGCGTCGGGGCGCAGAGCCCGACGGCCCTGCGCATCGTGGGCCGGTGGCGCGTCAGTCCTCGTGCCGGGCGCGGATCGCGACGAGGTCGCGGGCGTGCTCGTCGAGGGCGCGGTCCTCGGGGGTGATGGGGTCCCAGGGCGGGGTCGGCAGGGCCCGGCGCTGTTCGTCGATGGCGACGAAGACCGTGCGGCAGTAGGTCGTCAACTCCAGGTCACCGTGGGCAGGGTCGCCGGAGCGCACGTGCACCCCGACGTGCATCGACGTGCGGCCGGTGTGCAGCAACCGGGCCTCGACCTCGACGAGGTGCCCGATGCGCAGCGACCGGTAGAACCGCACGCCGCCGGTGAAGATCGCGACGTTGGCCGCGTTGTGCGTCCACGACGTGACGAGCACGTGCGCCGCCTCGTCGATCCAGCGCATGACGATGCCGCCGTGCACCTTGCCGCCCCAGTTGACGTCGGTCGGCGCCGCGAGAAACCGCATCGTCATGCGCGGCGCCGTGCCCGCCTCCGAGTAGACCTGCCCGCGCATGGCCTGCTCGATCTCGGCGCGCACCTCGGCCCGGCGGACCGCCCACGACTGCAGCAGCCGGCCCGCCTCCCCGTTCGGCTCGAGCGGCGGCACGGCGGTCGAGTGCCCCTCGTCGTCGACGGCGACGAACACCATGAGGCAGTGCGTGGCCGAGTCGAGTTCGCCGGTGCTCGGCGGGCCGCTGAACGTCTCGACGAGCACGTCCATCGACGACCGGCCGGTGCGCACGATCCGCGCGCGCACCTCGACGAGGTGCCCGACCTCCACCGGCCGCGTGAACCGCACGTTGCCCACGTACGCGGTGACGCAGTAGCGGCCGCTCCACCGGGTCGCCGCGGCGTACCCGGCCTTGTCGATCCACTCCAGCACCCGCCCCGCGGAGACCGAGCCGGACTGGCCGGCGTCCGTGGGCGCCGCGAGGAAGCGCAGGGTGATTCCGGTGCGGTCGGCGTCGGTGCTCATGCGGCCATCTTCCCCGCGCCCGCCGCCCGAGTCGCGCCCAAGCCACCCCCCCAACTCGGCCGAAGGCTGCCCTTTCGGTCGAGGGCTGCTGCCGAAACCCTAGCCCTCGACCGATAGGGCAGCCTTCGGCCAAGAGTCGGCCAAGATTTGGGGCGCCTTCGGTCGAGACAGGGGGATGTGTCAGCGGGCGGAGAGGACGACCTTGAGGGCGGCGTGCTCGGCGGCGTGGGCGAAGACCTCGTAGGCCTCCTCGATCTCGTCGAGCGCGAAGTGGTGGGTCGCGAACTTCTCCGGCGCGATGGCCCCCGCGGCGATCTGGCCGAGCAGGTCGCGGGTCGTCACCGCGTTGACCAGTCCGGTCGTCAGCGTGATGTTCGTGATCCACTGCTCCTGCAGCGCGAACTCCACCGGCACGCCGTGCACCCCGACGATCGCGACGTGGCCGCCGGGGCGCACCGCCTCCACGCACGTCGTGAACGTCGACGGCACCCCGACCGCCTCGATGGCGACGTCGACGCCGAGCCCGTCGTCGGTGAGATACCGCAGCCCCTCCGCCACCTCGCCGGGGGACTCGTCGGGGGCGACGCGCAGGGAGTCGGTGGCCCCGAACTCCGTGGCCCGCGCGAGCCGGGCGGGGTCGGGGTCGACCGCGATGATGCGCTCGGCGCCGGTGCTCGCGGCGGTCATCACCGCGGCGAGGCCGACCGGACCGGCTCCGACGACCGCGACGGTGTCGCCCAGGCGCACCGACCCGTAGCGCACGCCGATCTCGTACCCGGTGGGCAGGATGTCGCTGAGCATGACGGCCTGGTCGTCGCTGACGCCCTCGGGCACCCGCACGAGCGAGGTGTCGGCGAACGGCACCCGCACGTACTCGGCCTGCGTGCCGTCGATGAGGTGGCCGAACAGCCACCCGATCCCCCCGGCCCCGCGGCAGTGCGAGGGCAGGTCGGCCGCGCAGTAGTCGCACGCGCCGCACTTGCTGATGCACGAGACGATGACGCGGTCGCCGATCGCGATGTCGCGCACGTCTTCTCCGACGGCGGTGACCACCCCGACTCCCTCGTGGCCGAGGACGCGGCCCGGCTGCACGGCCGGCACGTCGCCCTTGAGGATGTGCAGGTCGGTGCCGCAGATCGTCGTCGTCTCGATCTGCACGAGCGCGTCGGAGGCCTGCGTCAGCTGGGGGTCGGGCACCTCCTCCCACGCGATGCGCCCTGGGCCGTGGAACACGAGTGCGAACATGGCGAAACCTCCCGGGTGCGATGGTCCACGTCGACCACGTGCTCCCATCGTGCCGTGCTCGCCGCTCGCCGCGGGGGCGCTCTAGCTGAGTACGTCCTTGCGGCGGAACCACCAGAACGCGATCGCCACGGTGAGCACGAAGTAGATGAGCGACCACAGCGCGCCGCGGTGGATGTCGGTCCACGCGACGTCCGGGGACAGCGCCCGGATCCACGCGCGTGAGTAGTGCATCGGCAGCGCGTGGCGCAGGTCGCCGAGGTCGTCGATGGAGTCGAGGATCGAGGCGACGATCGTCACGAGCACCGCACCGCCGACCGCTCCCAGCGGCGCGTCGTTGAGGGTGCCGATGAGCAGCGCGATGCCGACCACCTGCAGCATGGTCAGCACGACGACCCCGACCGCGAGGCCGAACCGGGGCAGGAAGTCGGCCCAGTCCAGCGCGGTGCCGCCCGGGCTCGTGTACGCCGCCCAGCCGTAGAACACGCCCCCGACGAGCAGCGCCCAGCCCGCCAGCAGCACTGTGGCCAGCGCGGTCGAGCCGACGGCGACGACGAGCTTGCTCGCCAGCAGCCGCGCCCGGGAGACGGGCGCCACCAGCAGGTAGCGCAGCGACGACCAGCTGGCCTCGGACGGCACCGCATCGCCCGCGAACAGCGCCGCGAGGATGACGAGCAGAAAGTCGCTGGCGGCGAACATCGTGAACACCGCGAAGTTCGCCGACCCGCTGCGGGCGAGCTCGATGAACGTGCCGCCACCGCCGTTGCCGTCGCCGAGCGAGAACGCCGCGACGAGCACGAGCGGCAGCGCGAGCAGCAGCCCGAACGACCACAGCGTGCGGCGCCGGCCCAGCTGGCGGCGGGTCTCCGCGCGCCACGACAGCGGCCGGCTCACCAGCCGCGGCTCACCGGAGACGGTGGAGCCGGTCATCGGGCCCGCACCTGACGCAGCCGCTCCATCCGGGCCTCCTCGTCGTCGTCGCTGTCGTCGTTGTCGTCGCCGCCCGCCGCGCCGAGGGGGCCGCGCCCGGCGTCCGGCCGGCCGATGACCCCGAGGAAGACCTCCTCGAGGCGGCGCCGCGCACTCACCTCGACGATGCGCCCGCCGGCCGCCACGACCGCCGCGACGAGGTCGGCCCGGGAGGCGGAGCCGGTGAGCGCCAGCGTGCGCCGCCCGTGGTCGACGCGCACGTGCTCGACGCGCTCGCCGAGGTCGGTGCGCAGGGCGGCTGCGAGCCGGTCGAGCTCGGCGTCGTCGCCCTCGACGTGCACGAGGGTCGTCGCGTCGCCGGTGAGGTCGGCGATCGAGCCGGTCGTCACGACCCGGCCGCGGTTCATGACGACGACGTGCGTGCAGGTCTGCTCGACCTCGCTGAGCAGGTGGCTGGAGACGACGACCGTGCGCCCGGTCTGCGCGTACGCGTGCAGGATCGGGCGCATCGCCGCGATCTGCGGCGGGTCCAGCCCGTTCGTCGGCTCGTCGAGCAGCAGCACCTCGGGCCGGCCGAGCATGGCCTGCGCGATGCCGAGCCGCTGCCGCATGCCCTGGGAGTACGTGCGCACCGGCCGGTCGACGGCGTCGCCGAGCGCGGCGACCTTCAGCGCCGCGTCGATGTCGGCCTCGGCCGGGTCGCGGCCGGTCGCCCGCCAGTAGGCGTGCAGGTTGGCCCGGCCGGTCAGGTGCGGCAGGAAGCCGGGGCCCTCGATGAGCGCACCGACCCGGGCGAGCACCGGGGAGCCGGCGTGCACCGGCTCCCCGAGCACGTGCACGTGCCCGGCGTCGGCGCGGATGAGGCCGACGAGCATGCGCATCGTCGTCGTCTTGCCCGCGCCGTT
>JBDIAM010000123.1:0-9655 GCA_039812445.1 Piscicoccus intestinalis
TCGAAGGTCGTCTTGGCGACCTGTCCGTCGACGTGGTCGACGAGAACGAGGACCTCGGTCATGATGTGTCTCCTTGTCGTCTCGTCGCTCAGATGAACTTCTGCATGGACAGGAACTGCGCGAGCACCGCGCCGCCCTGGCCGTCGTCGGAGACGATCAGCCCCTGCTGGCGCGGGGGGCGCTTGGTCACGTTCGTCACCTTGGTCCAGGCCGCGTCCAGGCCGACCTGCCCGGCGTCGACGCCGAGGTCCGACAGCGACCAGGTCTCGACCGGCTTCTTCTTGGCGGCCATGATCCCCTTGAACGAGGGGTAGCGCGGCTCGTTGATCTGGTCGGTCACCGACAGCACGAGCGGCAGCGAGGCCTCGATGACCTCGGTGGCGACGTCGCCGTCGCGGCGGGCCTGCACGGAGCCCGAGGAGAGGGTGACCTCGGAGGCGAACGTCACCTGCGGCAACCCGAGGCGCTCGGCCAGCATCGCGGGCACGACCGACATCGTGCCGTCGGTGGAGGCCATGCCGGTGAGCACGAGGTCGACGTCGCCGATCTTCTTGATCGCCTCGGCGAGCACGAGCGAGGTGGCGATCGCGTCCGAGCCGGCGAGCGCGTCGTCGGTGACGTGCACGCCCTGGTCGGCGCCCATCTGCAGCGACTTCTTCACGGCGTCGGCGGCCTTGGCCGGCCCCATCGTCAGCACGACGATCTCGGCGTCCTCGCCGGACTCGCGGATCTTCAGGGCCTCCTCGACGGGGTACTCGTCGAGCTCGGAAAGCAACCCGTCCACGGACTCCCGGTCCGCGGTGTTGTCTGCGGAGTCGAACCCGCGGTCCGACTGCGCGTCAGGCACGTGCTTGACGCAGACGACGATTTTCATGTCCGCCCTTTCGTGGTGAACTACTCGATTCCCGTCGGCCGCCCCGCGACCGTTCTTCGGCCTACGCCGGCGCGCTCCGCGCCGCTCGACGGGTCACTTTCCGGCCTATGTTACCGGAGAGTAGCTTCTCCCGCCAGGGCCCGGACGGCCCCTGGCGGGAGAGCGGACGACCCGTCGCGCAAGGTCAGCGACCCTCGAAGACGGCCTTGCCGGGGCCCTGCTCGACGAAGGTCTGCATGCCGACCTCGCGGTCCTTGGTCGCGAAGCACGCGGCGAACTGCTGCGACTCGATCGCCAGCGCGGTGTTGAGGTCGACGTCGAGGCCGCGGTCGATGCACTCCTTCGCGGCCCGCATCGCCAGCGGCGCCCCCTTGAGGTACCGCGACATCCGCTTGACGGCGGAGTCGTGCACGGTGCCCGGCTCGACGAGTTCGTCGACGAGGCCGATCTCCAGCGCCTCCTGGGCCGAGACGAACCGCCCGGAGAACACCAGATCCTTGGCGCGGGCCGGGCCGACGAGGCGTGAGAGGCGCTGGGTGCCACCGGCTCCGGGAATGATGCCGAGCAGGATCTCGGGCTGGCCGAAGGTGGCGTCGTTGGCGGCGATGCGAAAGTCGCAGCACATCGTCAGCTCGCACCCGCCGCCGAGCGCGTAGCCGGCGACCGCGGCCACCGTGGGCTGCGGGATGCGGGCCACGGCCGTGAAGCAGTCGGACAGCTTGGGCGCCCGGTCGACCATGTCCGGGTAGGACATCGTCGCCATCTCCTTGATGTCGGCGCCCGCGGCGAACACCTTCTCGCCGCCGTAGACGATGACCGCCCGCACGTCCGATCGGGCCGCGACCTCCGCCGACACCTCGCGCAGCTCCTCCTGGAGCTGGGCGTTGAGGGCGTTCATCTTCGGCCGGTCGAGCCGGATCGTCGCGATTGCGCCGTCGACCTCGAGGCGCACGAACTCGGTCATGTCACACCTGCGTTCCGTCGGTCGGGCTGCCACCGTCTCCGAACACGTCCTCGCCGAGCATGAGCTGGTGCCACATCTGCACCGCGGTCAGCACCAGCTGGTAGCTGAGCTGGAGCAGCTGCTTCACGTCGTGGCTGCCGGGCAGCACGATGTGCTCGCAGGTCACGACCAGCGTGCCAGCGTTGATGCCGGCCTTGACGATGTTCAGGCGCAGCGAGAGGTCGTTGGCGGCACGCATCTGGGTCAGCAGGTCGTCGGGGAGGTTGTCGGCGATCTGCCACTGACCGAAGATGCGCATGACGGGCAGCTCGCCCTCGGTGCAGTGCACGAAGAGCTGTTGTCCCTCGATCTTGAAGCTGACGTCGCCGTCGGCGTCGATGTCGGGGCGGAAGCCCTCGTCCTGCAGCGCGTCGAGGACGATCCCGCGCAGCGGGTGCTCGTCGGCGGGCGGAGGAAAGCTGGGCAGACTGGTGGGATCCGTCATGGGGCCACGGTATCGACTCGTGGTGCGGCCCGTGACATCGACGCCGAATCGACGCGCCCGGTCAGTGCACGAGGTAGATCTGCACCGTCGTCGCCGGCACGGAGACGGTCTCCCCCGTCGGCACCCGCGACCCGGACTCCTCCTGCGGCCGCTCCCAGCTGCTGTCCCACAGCAGTTCGTAGCCGCGCTCGCGGTCCTCGAACCGCGGCAGGCGCACGGTGGTGTCGTCCTGATCCCCCTGCATGACGATGAGCAGCGAGTCGCCCTGCACGTCCTCGCCGAGCAGCAGCATCTGCAGCGTGCGCGAGTGCGGGTCCTCCCAGGATTCCCAGGTCATCCGATCGCCGCGGCGGCCGAACCACATGAGGTCGACCCGACCGTCTCCGGGGCGGGGGTGGGAGGGGAAGAACGTGCCCTGGCGCAGCACCCGGAACCGGCGGCGCAGCCCGACCAGGTAGGAGGCGGTCGCGAGCTGGTCGTGCTGCCAGGGCTGCAGCTCCCAGTCCGTCCAGGACGTCTCGTTGTCCTGGCAGTAGGCGTTGTTGTTGCCGCCCTGGGTGCGCCCGAACTCGTCGCCGGCCAGCAGCATCGGCGTGCCGGTCGACAGCAGCGTGGTCGCGAGCAGGTTGCGCATGCTGCGGCGCCGGCGCAGGCCGATCTCGGGGTCGTCGGTGGGCCCCTCGACGCCGTGGTTCCACGACCGGTTGTCGCCGTGGCCGTCGCGGTTGCCCTCGCCGTTGGCCTCGTTGTGCTTCTGGTTGTACGTGCAGGTGTCGGCGAGCGTGAAGCCGTCGTGCGCGGAGACGAAGTTGATCGAGGCGAGCGGGCCGCGGTCGTCGGTGCCGAACAGGTCCTGGGAGCCGGCGAGCCGCGTGGCCAGCTCGCGCACCCCGTGCCCCTGGGAGGGCGGCACCGCGACGTCGGCCAGCCAGAACGTGCGCACGGTGTCGCGGAACCGGTCGTTCCACTCCCCGAACGGAGGCGGGAACTGCCCGGTGCGCCACCCGTGCAACCCGACGTCCCAGGGCTCGGCGATGAGCTTGACGCGGGAGAGCACCGGCGAGGTGCGCAGCGCCATGAGGAACGCGTGATCGCGGTCGTAGTCGTCGGTGCGTCCACGCGCCAGGGCGACGGCCAGGTCGAAGCGGAAGCCGTCGACGTGCATCTCCTCGGTCCAATACCGCAAGGAGTCCATGACAAGCCGCATGGGCATGGGGTGACGCATGTTCAGCGTGTTGCCGCAGCCGGTGACGTCGATGTCCTGCCCGCGCTCGTCGAGCCGGTAGTACGTGGCGTTGTCGATGCCCCGGAAGCACAGCGTGGCACCGGTGCGCGACTGCTCGGCCGTGTGGTTGTAGACGACGTCGAGCAGTACCTCCAGGCCCGCGGCGTGCAGGGCCCGGACCATCTCCTTGAACTCGGTGACGGCTCCGAGCGGGTCGGTCGCCGCGGCGTAGCGCATGTGCGGCGCGAAGAACCCCAGCGAGTTGTACCCCCAGTAGTTCGACCGACCGCCGAGGTCGAGGGCGGGCTCGTCGGCGAACCAGTGCACGGGCAGCAACTCGATGGTGGTCACCCCGAGGCCGAGCACGTGCTCGATGAACGCCGGGTGGCCGATGCCCGCGTACGTGCCGCGCAACTCGGGCGGCACGCCGGGCATGAGCTTGGTCGCCCCGCGCACGTGCGTCTCGTAGACGACGGTCTCGGGCCAGGGCACGCGGCGCTCGTGCAACGGCCGCTCGGCGGGCCCCCAGTCGAAGTCACCGGCCGCGACGACGACCGAACGCGGCACGAAGGGGGCGCTCTCGCGCTCGTCGCGCACCCCCGGCTCCCCCTCGAGGTCGTCGCCGACGACGTGGCCGTAGATCTCGGGGACCCACTGCACGGCCCCGTCGACGGCCCGCGCGTACGGGTCGAGCAGCAGCTTGGCGGGATTGTGGCGATGCCCCTGCTCGGGGCGCCACGGGCCGTGCACGCGGTAGCCGTACCGCTGACCGGGCCGCACGCCGTGCACGTGGGTGAACCACACGCCGTGCACGCGGTCGGTCAGCGGCACCCGGCGTTCCGGGCCATCGGGGTCGTCGTGGTCGCCGAAGAGGCACAGGTCCACGGCCGTCGCGTGCGCGGCGGAGATGGCGAACGTGCTGCCGGTCTCGTCCGGAATGGCCCCCAGCGGCGGCGGCAGGTCGGGAGTGCTCGCCATTGGACCAATGTAGTGCGCGGAGCACTCGCGGGGAGTCGCGGGTTGTCGCTCAGCGCACGACGCCAAGCAGGATCCCTCCGACGGCCACGACTCCTGCGACGGTGACGAAGACATTGCTCAGGCGGCCGCGATACTGCCGCAGGGCGGGGACGGTGTGCACGGCATACATCGGCATGAGGTAGAGAACAGCCGCGATCACCGGGCCGGCGAGCATCTCGATGAGCGACAGGATGCTGGGGTTGACGATGGCGGCCCCCCATGTCGTCAGAAAGATGAACAGGGCGATCCCGCCGCGGAGACGGCGCTCGTCGGGAGTGCGTCCGCGGGCTGCGGCCAGGGAGCGGACGATGCCGGCCGCCCCTTCGGCCGCGCCGAGGTAGTGCCCGAAGAACGACGACACAATGGCGGCGATGGCGATCGCCGGGCCGAGGTAGGCAATGAACGGGCTGTCGTGCACGTTGGCCAGGTACGAGAGCACCGGGAGGTTGGCCTCGCGGGCGGCACGCAGGCCATCAGGCCCGAGAGCCAGCACGCAGGACCACACGAATCCCATGGCGAACACGACGAGCATGACGGTCGTGCGCCGCAGGATGCTCGAGGCCTTCGGCGCCGCGGCGTCGCCGTAGTGCAGCCGGAGCGCGGCGGAGAACTGGCTGATCGCCGGGGAAAAGTTGAACGCGAACACCAGCACCGGGATGACGAGCCAGATCGACATCAGCATGTCACCGGGGGCCGAGACCTGGAGCAGGCCGTCGAAGCTCCATGAGGGGATGAGATAGAACGTGACTCCCGCCAGGATCGCGATGAGCGGGTAGACGATCCACTCTGTGACTCGCAGCATCACGCGCTGCCCGGAGATCATGACCGCCATCATCAGCGAGATCAGCAGGCCGGACAGCAGCCAACGGGGCAGGCTCGGCACGCCGAGCTGGTTGACCATGACGCTGTCGATCGTGTTCGTGATCCCCACGCCGTAGATAAGCACGATGGGGTAGATCGCACAGAAGTACAGCACGGTGATGAGGCTGCCGGCCCGCTCTCCGAAGTAGTCACACACGACGACCGTGATGTCGTCTCCGGCCCGTCGGGACGAACAGACCAGACGGGAGAGCGCCCGGTGGGACAGGAAGGTCATGGGACCGATGAGCGCCGTGACGATCAGCAGCGGCCACAGACCGCCGACCCCAGCGTTGATCGGCAGGAAGAGGATCCCTGCCCCGATCGCGGTGCCGAACAGACTCAGTGTCCAGCCGGTGTCGTAGGCGGTCCAGCGTGGCGCGGGCGATGTCTGGGGGCTGCCGGTGCCGGAGGCAGATTCTTCGACTTTCCGCCGCGGGTCTGCAGCGTTCGACGACGGTGACAACATTGTCTCCTTTGTGAGGTGTCCGACCGGTGACTGGTTGGTGATCTGGCGTCGCTCAGCACGCGACGACGTTGATGGCGAGACCACCCAGGGAGGTCTCCTTGTAATTGCCGCGCATGTCCGCCCCGGTCTGGCGCATGGTCGCGATCGCGGCATCGAGCGAAACCCGGTGGCTGCCATCCCCGTGCAGACTGAGGCGGGCGGCATTGATCGCCTTGACGCTGGCCACGGCGTTGCGTTCGATGCACGGGATCTGAACCAGTCCGCCGACCGGGTCACAGGTCAGTCCGAGGTTGTGCTCGATGCCGATCTCCGCGGCGTTCTCCACCTGGCTGGGCGTACCGCCCAACACCTCGCACAGGGCACCCGCGGCCATCGCGCAGGCCGAGCCGACCTCGCCCTGGCAGCCGACCTCGGCGCCGGAAATGGACGCGTTGCGCTTGATGAGCATGGCGATCGCACCGGCCGTGAGCAGAAACCGGACGACTCCCTCGTCATCCGTACCGGGTACGAAACGGCAGTAATAGTGCAGAACCGCGGGAATGATGCCCGCGGCACCATTTGTCGGCGCCGTGACGACGCGCCCACCGGAGGCGTTCTCTTCGTTGACGGCGAGCGCCCAGAGGGCGACCCAGTCCAGCGCCGACAAAGGATCGGTCTGCGACTGGGGGGCATTCTTGCTCTCCAATTCGGCGAGCAGCCGCGGTGCGCGACGCTGCACCCGAAGCGGGCCCGGCAGGAACGTCGGCGAACGCCGGCAGCCGTTCTCGACGCATTTGCGCATGACCGCCCACACGTTCAGCAGCTCGGCGCGGGTACGGGCCTCCTCCCGGAACGCACCCTCATTGGCCAGCACGACGTCACTGACCCGCATCTCGTGGCGCGCGCAGCAGGCCATGAGCTGCGCGGCGGAGTCGAAGGGGAACGGCACGGCCACCCCCGTGTCCGCTCGACCCATCTCCGCCTCGGCGACGACGAAACCGCCGCCGATCGAATAGAAGGTTTGCCGCAGCAGCGTCTCACCACCCGCGTCGAACGCGGTGAACGTCATGCCGTTGGGGTGTTCCGGCAGAGTTCGATCCAGATACAGACGCACATCGCGGGCCCGGTCGAAATCGATCTCATGCCGACCACCGAGCGACAGACAGCGGACCTGGCAGGCGTGACTCACGTGTTCGTCGGCTGTATCGGTATCCACGTGCTGCGGATCGGCACCCATGAGCCCGAGGATGGCGGCCTTGTCCGAACCATGGCCGGCACCGGTTGACCCGAGCGAACCGAACAGTTCGACGAGCACCCGTGCCGTCGACTCCACGGCGCCCCGATCCTCCAGGGCGCCTGCGAAACGCTGGGCAGCACGCATCGGTCCGACCGTGTGGGACGAACTGGGGCCGATGCCGATCGAAAAGAGATCCAAAACGCTGACGGTCACGACACACCTCCGGAATGCCGCGATCGCAAGCAGGCATGCGCCGTCGCAGCCGAAAATAGGAAAAGGGAGAAGAAGTGCACCCCCGCCGAATAGCCCTCACGACGGTTGGCTTCGCCTTCTTCTTCACTCTATCCAGAGACCGTCGACGGCGTCCATCGCGAAGAACTGGAGCGACAATTTAGCGTCACTTATCAGCCGGAGGAGGCCGAGTGCTGGCGGACACGTGTCGTGCGCTGCAAGGCGCGTATCACCGCCTGTACCGAAGGCGCCTGGCCGGCGGCGACGCGAGTCGCGACCAGGATCGTCCGGGAACAGGGTGGGTCGACGGGGCGCGCGTCCAGGTCGCGCGTGGCGGCTCCGAGGTTGAGCTCGCTCATGAGCGCGACGCCGAAGCCCGCCCGCACGAGCCCCAGGGAGGCGACCAGATTGCTGCAGTTGGCAACGACCTTCGGTTCGAAGCCCGCGGCCCGGCACAGCGACCGGACGTGCCTGGCGAAGGCGCTGGCCTCGGTGTCGAGAATCCACGGGGCATCGGCGTAATCGCGCAGCCGCGCCGTCGCAGAGATCGACGTCGGCATGTCCCGCGACGGAGCCTGCAGGAGCACCACCTCGTCGCGAGCGAGAACCGTGACGCTGATGCCCTCGGCCGACATCGGATGGAGGTCGTCGATCACGGCGACATCGATCTGGCCGCTGCACAGGTGATCAATGCTCTCGATCGGTTCCATGTCCCGCACGGTGACGTGCAGATCGGGGTAGGCCCGGCGCAGTCGCATGAGGGCGTCCGGCAACACCGTGCTGCAGAAACTGGGAAACGTGCTCAACGCGATCGTGCCGTGCACGTCAACCTGGAAGGAGCGCACGTGCGCCTCCGCCTCCTCGACGGCCTCGGCGATGCTCGGGTAGTGACCTACGAGCGCGAGGCCGGCCTCGTTGAGCACCACCCGACGCCCGTGGCGCACGAGAAGGGGCACCTTGACCTCGCGCTCCAGTTGCGCGACGTGTTGGCTCACCGCCGACGTCGTCATATGCAAGCGCGCCGCCGCGGCCGTCATCGTGCCCTCGGCGGCGAGTGTGGCGAGGACATGAAGCCGGTGTAGGTCGAGCATCCGGTCACCTCCTGCCCTGCCAACGGTGGCATATTCGACCCACCGAAGGAGCCGGTCGAGGCCGGTGATCGACGCGGCCAGCCGATAAGTGTCATCCGGCCCGTCGAACCGATAGCGTCGGATGTCGTGACCACCACGACATCGCAGTCAGCTGCGCCAGAGCCGCCCGAGCCGGACGACACCACCGCCGAGGCCGTGACAGTCGAGCCGGGCACGCAGGACCACCAGGACAGCGGGGTCGCCGACGCGTCGGCCGCGGGGCCCTTGGCGCCCGAGGCGGGGTCGTCGCGATCACCGGCCGTGTCCGGCACCGCGACGTGGGCCGGTCAACGGCCGATCGGGCGGATCCCCGTGGTGGGCGTCACCCCGCTCGTCGAGGGCGGCGATTTTCCGCTGAAGTCCGTCGTCGGCGAGCAGGTGCCGGTGAGCGCCCGGGTGTTCCGCGAGGGGCACGACGCGGTGAACGCCAACATCGTGCTCACCGACCCCAGCGGCGGCGAGCACACGCTGCCGCTGACCCGCACCAACGAGGGCCTGAGCCTGTGGGAGGGCACGATCAGCGCCGACCGCGAGGGCGTGTGGACCTATCGCGTCGAGGGCTGGTCCGACCCGTACGGCACGTGGGACCACGACGCGACGATCAAGGTCGAGGCCGGCGTCGACGTCGACCTCATGCTCGAGGAAGGCGCCCGCGTGCTGGAGCGGGCGCTGCAGGTCGACGGTCGCCCGGAGGCGGCGCAGCGCACGTTGCGGGCCGCGGTCGACACGCTGCGCGACGAGCAGCGCACCCCGGCGGCCCGGCTCGCCGCGGGCACCTCCCGCGAGGTGGCCTACGAGCTGACCACCCGGCCGCTGCGCGAGTACGTCAGCCCGAGCCCGGAGTACCACTGGCTCGTCGAGCGCCGCCGCGCGCTGACCGGCGCCTGGTACGAGTTCTTCCCCCGCTCCGAGGGCTGCTACCTCGACGAGGAGACCGGAGACTGGGTCAGCGGAACGCTGCGCACCGCGGCGAAGCGGCTGCCCGCCGTGGCCGACATGGGCTTCGACGTCATCTACCTCACCCCGGTGCACCCGATCGGCACGATCAACCGCAAGGGCCCGAACAACACCCTCGACGCCGGCCCGAAGGACCCGGGCAGCCCGTACGCGATCGGCAGCAAGGACGGCGGCCACGACGCCATCGAACCGAGTCTGGGCACGTTCGAGGACTTCGACTTCTTCGTCGC
>JBDIAM010000124.1:0-9598 GCA_039812445.1 Piscicoccus intestinalis
CGACACGCAGTTTCGAGGGAAGTGCGCGGGGCGGGTGCGTGGGAAGTGCGCGGGGGTGTGCGGGGCGCTCGGGGGCGCTAGCGGCGGCGGGGGATGGGGAGTTTCGTGCCGACGAGCTGACGCTGGGTGTGCACCTCGCGCCGGAACCGGAACAGCCGGGCGGGGCGGCCGCCGGTGCCGGCGTCGACCTCGCCGGTCTCCTCGACGAGGTGCTGCTGCTGGATGAGGCGCCGGAAGTTCTGGGTGTGCACCCGGGTGCCGGCGACCGCCTCCACGCAGGCCTGCAGCTCGCCGAGCGTGAACGAGTCGGGCAGCAGCTCGAAGACGACGGGGCGGTACTGGATCGTCGCGCGGAGCCGGGCCATGCCGGTGGCCAGGATCCGCCGGTGGTCGTGCGGCAGCGCCACCCCGGAGACGGAAGGGTCGGCGACGACCGCGTCGGTGCGCCCCGCGGACTCGGTGACCAGGCCCGCCTCCCAGAGGAGTTCGTAGCGTTGCAGGCACAGGTCCGGGAGCCAGTCCGCCCCCGCGAGCCCGAAGACGGTGCCGCAGCGGGCGCGCCGCTCGGCGGAGAGCTCGGGCACGTCGCCGGCCCAGTCCATGAGGGCCGCGACGAGCTCGGCGCGGGCGGCGTCGCCGGAGCCCAGGCGGCGGTCCTCCCACGGGAAGTGCTCGTACCAGCCCGACCAGCCGACCTGGGTTCCCTCGCCGCGGGTCAGGCCGAGGTAGGTGACGGAGATGACGCGGTGGTCGGCCTCGACGCGCTCCCGGTCGGCGAACGTGTAGAGCTGCTCGACGTGCCCGAGCCGCAGCCCGGTCTGGGTCTCGACCCACTCGCGGGTGCTCGCCTGCAGCGAGTGCCCGGGGCGCAACGGTCCGGACGGCAGGGCGGCCGGTCCCTGCTCGGTCGGCCGGGTCAGCACGTGCGGGAGCCCGCCGCGGACCGCGACGACGACCGCGACGAGCTCGGTCGACACGCCCGACACGCCGGGCACACCCGCCGCGGCCGACCGGTCCGAGGCGGCGGGCTCGCGCGCGGTCATGGTGAGTCCGACCCCGTCGGCGCGGTCACGAAGTCGATGAGTTCCTCGACGCGGCCGAGGAGTTCGGGCTGCAGATCGGCGTACGTGCGCACGCTACCCAGGATGCGCTTCCACCCCGCCGCCACGTCGGCTTGCGTGGCGGCCGGCCACCCGAGATGCGCCAGCACCCCGTGCTTCCACGACCGACCGCGCTCGATGACCGGCCAGGAGTCCATGCCGAGCCGCTCGGGGCGCACCGACTGCCACACGTCGACGTAGGGGTGGCCGACGATGAGCACGTGCTCGGGGCTGACCCGTTGGGCGGCCGCGACGATCCGCGACTCCTTCGTGCCGGGCACGAGGTGGTCGACGAGCACGCCCATCCGGCGCCGCGCCGTGGGGGCGAAGTCGCGGATGACCGCCGCGAGATCGTCGACGCCGTCGAGCATCTCGACGACGACGCCCTCGACGCGCAGGTCGTCGCCCCACACCTTCTCGACGAGTTCGGCGTCGTGGCGGCCCTCGACGAACAGCCGCGAGGCCGCCGCCACCCGCGCCGACGCCCCGGAGACGGCCCGCGAACCGCTGGCGGTCCGGGCCCCGGCCGCCTGCTGCCGGGCCAGCGCCTCGCGGGCCGCGGCGGCCGGGGGAGTGAGCAGCACCGGCGCCCCGTCGAGGAGGAATCCGGGCCCGAGCGGGAAGGCCTTGACGACGCCGCGCCGGTCCTCGAGGTGCACGACGCGCATCCCGCCGGCCTTCTCGACCGCGACGACGGCGCCGCACCACCCGGTCTGGGCGTCCTCGACGACCATCCCGACCTGCGCCTCGACCTCGCGCTGGCGCCCGCGCGGGGCGGCGTGGCGGGCCCGCCAGTCTCCGGCGAGCGGGTCGGAATCGTATCGAGAAGCCCAGGCGTTCACTCGGGCATCGTAAACTTGGCACTCATGTGTCGAGAGTGCCAACGCGCCGAAGGGAGGACGTCATGACCCAGGAACGCCGGATCGCCGTCCTGCGCGCGATCGTGCAGGACTACGTCGACACCTCCGAGCCCGTCGGCAGCAAATCGCTGCTCGAACGCCACGCGCTGGGGGTCTCGGCGGCCACCGTGCGCAACGACATGGCGATCCTCGAGGAGGAGGGCCTGATCACCGCCCCGCACACGAGCGCCGGGCGGGTGCCCACCGACGCCGGCTACCGGGCGTTCGTCGACCAACTGGGCAGCGTTCGTCCGTTGTCGCAGGCGCAACGATCGGCGATCGCGCGGTTTCTGCAGGGCGCCGTCGACCTCGACGACGTCGTCGACCGCACGGTGCGGCTGCTCGCGTCGCTGACCCGTCAGGTCGCGGTCATGCAGTACCCCTCGCTGAGCCGGTCCAGCGTGCGGCACATCGAGCTGCTGCCGATCGGCCCGGCGCGCGCCATGGTCGTGCTCATCCTCGACACCGGCCGCGTCGAGCAGCGCACCGTCGAATCCGACGTCGACCTGACGAGCGCCGCGGGGGAGGAGATGCTCGCCCGCATCCGGGCCCGGTTCAACGCCGACGCGGTGGGGCAGAGCCTGGTGACCGCCTCCGAGCGGCTGGCCAGCACGCCCGACTCCCTCGAGCCGGGCGATCGCGACCTGGCCCGCCGCCTCATCCGGGCGCTGCAGGACTCGCTCGTCGAGGAGCGCGAGGAGCGGGTGGTGCTCGCCGGCACCGCCAACCTCGCCCGGTTCGGCACCGACTTTCCGCTGTCGATCTCGCCGGTGCTCGACGCGCTCGAGGAACACATGGTGCTGCTCGGGTTGTTCGGCCAACTGGCGGCGGACCCCACGCTCGACCCGGCGACCGCGCAGGCGCTGGCGCAGCACGGTGGGGTCGCCGTGACCATCGGCCACGAGAATCCGCACGCCGGACTCGCCGCGACCTCCGTGGTCTCGACCGGCTACGGTGCCGGTGACGACGTCGTCGCCGGCTTGGGGGTGCTCGGGCCCACCCGCATGGACTACGCGGGAACGATGGCATCGGTTCGCGCCGTTGCCCGCTACGTCTCCCGCCTGCTCGAATCCTGAGGACTAAGGACCGCTTCGTGAACGACTATTACGCCGACCTCGGCGTCTCCCGCGATGCCTCGCTGGAGGAGATCAAGCGCGCCTACCGGCGCAAGGCCCGCAAGCTGCACCCGGACGTCAACCCCGGCCCGGAGGCGGAGCAGGAGTTCAAGCGGGTCTCGCAGGCTTACGACGTGCTGTCCGACCCGACGAAGAAGCGCGCCTTCGACGCCGGCTCCGACCCGTACGCCGGCGCGCCCGACGGCTTCGGCCAGGGCTTCTCGTTCAGCGACATCATGGACGCCTTCTTCGGCGGCGGGGCCGCCTCGGCCCGCGGGCCGCGCTCGCGCCGCCAGCGCGGGCAGGACGCGCTCATCCGCCTCGACATCGACCTGCGCACGGCGGTCTTCGGCGGCGAGGAAGAGGTCACCGTCGACACGGCGGTGGCCTGCGACACCTGTCACGGAGACGGCTGCCAGCCCGGCACGGGCACGCGCCGCTGCGACGCGTGCGGCGGCACCGGCGAGGTGCAGCAGGTGCAGCGCAGCTTCCTCGGGCAGGTGATGACGTCGCGGCCGTGCGCCAACTGCCAGGGCTTCGGCACCGTCATCCCCAACCCGTGCTTCGAGTGCTCCGGCCACGGCCGGGTGCGCACCCGCCGCAACCTCACGCTCAAGGTGCCTGCCGGCGTCGACACCGGCACCCGCATCCAGCTGGCCGGCGAGGGCGAGATCGGCCCGGGAGCCGGGCCGGCCGGCGACCTGTACGTCGAGATCCTCGTGCGGCCGCACGAGACGTTCCAGCGCCGCGGCGACGACCTGCACTGCGTGCTCGAACTGCCGATGACCGCGGCGGCCCTCGGCACGACGATCCCCATCGAGACCCTCGACGGCGTCGAGCAGCTCGAGGTGCGCCCGGGCGCCCAGTCCGGGGAGGTGCACACGCTGCGCGGGCACGGCGTCACGCACCTGCGCGGCACGGGACGCGGCGACCTCATCGCCCAGCTCAAGGTCGCGACGCCGACCCGGCTCACGCCCGAGCAGGAGGATCTGCTGCGCCGGCTGTCGGCGCTGCGGGGCGAGGAGCAGCCGACCGGCAGCCTCACCCACGTCGAGAACGCGGGGCTGTTCGGCAAGCTGCGTGACGCCTTTCGCGGCCGGTAGGCCGGCGCACCCGTGACGGCCGCCCTGTACTACGTCGCCCCGGGCTCGCTCGACGCGCTCGGCACCGGGGATATCGTCGTGCTCGACGGCGACGAGGGACACCACGCGGCACGGGTCAAACGCGCGCGGGTCGGCGAGGAGCTGCTCGTCGCCGACACGGTCCGACTGCTCGCACACTGTTGTGTGGAGTCGGTGGACGGTGCCCGGGTTGCGCTACGCGTCTGCGGCGTGGAGTCGGCCTCGCGGCCCGGCCCACGTTTCGTGCTCGCCCAGGCGCTGGCCAAGGGCGGTCGCGACGAGCAGGCGATCGAGACCGCCACCGAGCTCGGCGTCGACGAGGTCATCGCCTGGCAGGCCGACCGCAGCATCGTGCGCTGGTCGGGCAAGGAGGCCAAAGCGCTCGCCAAGTGGACTGGGGTCGTGCGCGCGGCCGGCAAGCAGTCGCGGCGCGCGACGCTGCCGACGGTCTCCGGCCCGGTGACGAGCGCCGCCCTGGCCGACCGGGCGCGCGGGTGCGCGCTCGCGCTCGTCCTGCACGAGGAGGCCGACGGGCGGCTGACCGAGGTGGCCTTGCCCGCCTCCGGGGACGTGCTCGTCGCCGTCGGCCCCGAGGGCGGCATCACCCCCGGCGAACTGGACCGCCTCGCCGCCGTCGGCGCGGTCCCCGTGCGGCTCGGCCCCGAGGTGCTGCGCGCCTCCAGTGCGGGCCCGGCGGCCTTGGCGGTCTTGGTGTCACGAACCCGGTGGTGATCGAGGATGTCGGACGACGAGATGAACGGCTGCCGAGTCACGGCCGCCAGAAGTACGGGGTGGTCGTAGAGACGGCGACAAGACCGGCGCGCTCCAGGATGGGCTGCGAGAACGCAGTGGAGTCGCTGTGGATGAGCGTCTTGCCGGCCGCCAGCGCCGAACGGGCCCGCGCGGCGGTGAGCGCGCGATAGATGCCGTGGTGACGCCACTCCGGCCGCGTGGCGCCTCCCCAGATGCCGGCGAAGTCGGTGCCCGCGACGGGCTCGAGCCGGCCCGCGCAGACGACGGTGTCGCCTGCTCGGGCCAGCCAGATCTCGACCGCGTCGCCGGCGAGTGCCCGTTCGAGGAGCCGCTCGTGGGCGGCCGTCGGCAGCGGTTCGCCGAAGATCTCGTCCTGCGCGATCAGCGCCGCCCGGATCTGCGCCGACGTGCTCGCCCGCTCCACGACGACGTCGGCGGGCAGCGGCACCTCGATCGCCAGGGCCCGCGCGGGGCCGATCATGATCGCCTCCTGCTCGGCGGCGACGAAGCCGTGTTCGAGCAGCGCCTCGTTGAGACCGGGCGCGCGGTCGTGGCCGCGGGTCTTCCACTCCACGCACCAGGCCCCCTGGCTCCGGTACTGCTCGAGTGCCTGGCTCACCCATCCACGGATCGTCGGCTCGTCCGCACGGCCGAGGTCGCGATAGGTGACGAACCCCTCCCCGCCGGCGAAGGTCACGAGCCGCAGCGGACCGAGACGCTCCACCCGGATCGCGCTGGGAGTCTCGGCGTCGGTGCGTAACTGCTCGTCGTAGGCGCGCAGCAGATCCTGGCTGGTGGGGGACATGCACCCATGGTGCGGCCGGATCCGGCCTCGATCGACCGGTTACTCCTCGCGGGCAGTCTTCGTTCGGGGGGTGCGGCGTGGCACGCCGCCTCGGCGACCCTGTCGGTGCCTCCCCGTAGACTTTCCAGCACGATGACAGACAACCCACGCGCGCCGCGCCGGCCCGCCTCCGCGCCCGCCTCCGAGGCCGGCGACGCCCCCTCCCGAACCGGCGACCAGACCCCGCCAAGCCCCGCGGGCGAGGTCCGCCGCACGATCGTCGTGCCGCCGGAGGTCTCGATGGTCACTCTCCTCGGGCCGCACGACGAACTGCTGCGCACGATCGAGCGTGAGCTGCCGCGGCTCGATGTGCTGGCCCGGGGCAACGAACTGCACCTCACCGGCTCCGACGACGACCTGCACCTCGCCGAGCGGCTCGTCGACGAGTTGCTCGTCGTTATCGCCGCCGGTCAGCCGCTCAACCGCGACGCGGTCGAGCGCAGCGTGCGCATGCTGCGCGAGCGCACCCGGGAGCGCCCGGCCGACGTGCTGACCACCAACATCGTCTCCAACCGGGGCCGCACGATCCGCCCCAAGACCCTGAACCAGAAGCGCTATGTCGACGCGATCGACGAGCACACTGTCGTCTTCGGCATCGGACCCGCTGGCACCGGCAAGACCTATCTGGCGATGGCCAAGGCCGTGCAGGCGCTGCAGTCCAAGCAGGTCAACCGCATCATCCTCACCCGGCCGGCCGTCGAGGCGGGGGAGCGGCTCGGGTTCCTGCCCGGCACCCTCAACGACAAGATCGACCCCTACCTGCGGCCGCTGTACGACGCGCTGCACGACATGATCGACCCCGACTCGATCCCGCGGCTCATGGCCGCCGGCACCATCGAGGTCGCCCCGCTGGCGTACATGCGCGGGCGTACCCTCAATGACGCGTTCATCATTCTCGACGAGGCGCAGAACACCTCGCCGGAGCAGATGAAGATGTTCCTGACCCGGCTCGGATTCGGCTCCAAGATCGTCGTCACCGGCGACATCACGCAGGTCGACCTGCCCGGCGACACCCAGTCGGGGCTGCGGGTCGTGCAAGACATCCTCACCGGCGTCGACGACATCCACTTCTCCTACCTCACGGCCCACGACGTCGTGCGGCACCGGCTCGTCGGGGCGATCGTCGACGCCTACGGCCGCTGGGACGCCACCCGGCCCCACCCCGGCGGCCGGTCCGGCGGCCAGCCCGGACCCACCCACCGACGCCCCCCGCGGAGAAACCCATGAGCATCGAGGTCCTCAACGAATCGGGCTTCGAGGTCGACGAGGTCGAGCTCGCCCAGTGCGCCCGCTACGTGCTCGACTCCATGAAGGTGCACCCCCGCGCCGAGCTGTGCATCAAGCTCGTCGACGAGCCCGCGATGGAGGTGCTGCACGTGCAGTGGATGGACCTGCCCGGCCCCACCGACGTCATGAGCTTCCCCATGGACGAACTGCGCCCCGGCCGAGACGGCGTCGACCCCGTCGAGGGCATCCTCGGCGACGTCGTGCTGTGCCCCACGGTCGCGCAGACCCAGGCCGGCGAGGCAGGCCACACCACCGAGGAAGAGCTGCTGCTGCTGACCACCCACGGCATCCTGCACCTGCTCGGCTTCGACCACGCCGAAACCGAGGAGGAGAAGGAGATGTTCGAGTTGCAGCGCACGCTGCTGCTCACCTTCCTCGCGGGTCGCGGCCGGTCATGAGCGGCGCCGAATCCGTCGGCGGACCCCCGTGACCGGCGGTTTCGTGGTCGCCTTCGTGCTCTGCCTCGTGCTGGCGTTCCTGCTGGCCGCGACCGAGGCGGCGCTGCAACGGGTCACCCGCGGCGGCGCGCAGGAACTGGCCGACGAGGGGCGTCGCGGCGCGCACTTCCTCGTGACGATCACCACCGACAGCGCGGGCTACCTGTCGGTGACGACGTTCGTGCGGGTCACCCTCGAGATGACCGCCGCCGTCGTCGCCACGATCCTCGCCTACCGCTACTTCGACGACGTGTGGGAGGCGCTGGCCGCCGCCATCGCCGCCATGGTGCTCGCGTCGTTCGTCATCGTCGGAGTCAGCCCGCGCACACTCGGCCGCCAGCACGCCGTCGGGATCGCCCTCGCCTCGGCGCGTTTCGTCGTGTGGCTGCGGCGCCTCCTCGGCCCGCTGGCCCGGCTCCTCGTGACGGTCGGCAACGCCGTGACCCCCGGCAAGGGCTTTCGCGACGGCCCGTTCCAGTCGGAGGCCGAGCTGCGCGAGTTCGTCGACCTCGCCGGCGACAACGCGCTCATCGAGGACGAGGAGCGCGAGATGATCCACTCCGTCTTCGAACTCGGCGACACCCTCGTGCGCGAGGTCATGGTGCCGCGGCCCGACATGATCACCATCGAGCAGGACAAGCGGCTGCGCCAGGGCATGTCACTGTTCCTGCGCGGCGGGTTCTCCCGGGTGCCGGTCATCGGGGAGGACGCCGACGACCCCGTCGGGTTGCTGTACTTCAAGGACGTCGCGGCCCGCATCCACGACAACCCGCACGCCGCCTCCGTGCAGGTGCGCGAGGTGATGCGACCGGTGCCGTTCACCCCCGAGAGCAAGCCGGTCGGCGCCCTCATGCGCGAGATGCAGCACGACCAGATCCACATGGCGATCGTCGTCGACGAATACGGCGGCACCGCGGGCCTGGTGACGATCGAGGACCTCATCGAGGAGATCGTCGGCGAGATCTCCGACGAGTACGACCGCGAGGGGCCCGGCGTCGAGGAACTGCCCGACGGCACCACCCGGGTGCCCGCGACGATGCACGTCGACGACTTCGCCGAGTACTTCGACGTCGACCTGCACGAGGACGACATCGACGACGTCGACACCGTCGCCGGCCTGCTCACCAAGACCATCGGGCGGGTGCCGATCCTCGGCGCCACCGGCGTCGTCGAGGGGCTCGAACTCACCGCCGACCGGATGGCCGGGCGCCGCCACCGCATCGCCAGTATCGTCGTGCGCCGACTGCCCGCCGACGAGGCGCCGAGCGAAGGAGAACCGTCGTGACCGACTCCGCAGCGGCCTTCCCGACCGACCCGCCGCCGGACTACCGGGCGGGCTTCGCCTGCCTCGTCGGGCGCCCGAACGCCGGCAAGTCGACGCTGACGAACGCGCTCGTGGGGGAGAAGGTCGCGATCACCTCGAGCAAGCCGCAGACCACCCGGCACACGATCCGCGGCGTGCTGACCACCCCGACCGCGCAGCTGATCCTCGTCGACACCCCCGGCCTGCACAAGCCGCGCACCCTGCTCGGCGAGCGCCTCAACGACCTCGTGCGCGAGACCCTCCTCGAGGTCGACGTCATCGGCTTCTGCCTGCCCGCCGACCAGCGCATCGGCCCCGGCGACCAGTTCATCGCCGCCGAGCTCGCCGAACTGCGGCGCGGCCGGCGGCGGCCCGTCGTCGCGATCGCGACGAAGTCCGACCTCGTCGACAAGGCGCGCCTGGCCGAACACCTCATCGCCATCGACCGGCTCGGAGAGTGGGACGCCATCGTGCCGTGCTCGGCCACCCGCGGCGACCAGGTGAGCGAGGTCGTCGACGAGCTCGTCGCGCACCTGCCGGTCTCGCCGCAGCTCTACCCCGACGGCGTGCTCACCGACGAGCCGGAGGCGGTCATGGTCGCCGAACTCGTGCGCGAGGCCGCGCTCGAGGGCGTGCGCGACGAGCTGCCGCACAGCCTCGCCGTCGTCGTCGAGGAGATGGTGCCGCGCGAAGGCCGGCCCGCCGACAAGCCGCTGCTCGACGTGCGCGTCAACGTGTT
>JBDIAM010000125.1:0-9481 GCA_039812445.1 Piscicoccus intestinalis
GGGGTGGTCAGCGTTCCTTGAGGCGGAGCATGCCCTCCTGGGCGACGCTGGCCAGGAGTACGCCGTCGCGGGAGAACATGCGCCCGATGCCCAGGCCGCGGCCGCCGGTGGCCGACGGCGACGACTGGGAGTACAGCAGCCAGTCGTCGGCGCGGATCGGGCGATGGAACCACATCGAGTGGTCGAGGCTGGCCGGCCGCAGCCGGGGGTCGATCCACGTGATGCCGTGCCGGCGCAGCACAGGCTCCAGCAGCGTGTAGTCCGAGGCGTACGCGAGGACGGCGGCGTGAACCAGGGGGTCGTCGGGCAGCGACCCGGCGGCGCGGATCCACACGTTCTGCCGGGCCACCGGCTCCCGAGCGGGAGACAGATAGATCGGCCCCTCGACGTGGCGGATGTCGATGGCCCGCCGCTCGACCCACTTCTTGGCGGGACCGTCGGAGACGTCGGCGAGCAGTTCGCCGACGGCCGGCAGGTCCTCGGGCGGGGGCACGTCCGGCATCTCGTCCTGGTGGTCCAAGCCCTCGTCGGCGGTCTGGAACGACGCGGACATCCCGAGGATCGGCCGGTCGTTCTGCAGCGCGTGCACCCGGCGTGCCGAGAACGAGCGCCCGTCCCGCAGCCGCTCCACCTGAAACTGGATCGGCGCGGTCGCGTCGCCGGGGCGCAGGAAGTACCCGTGCATCGAGTGGATGTGCCGCGGTGCGTCGTCGGGCAGGGTACGGCCCGCGGCGACCATCGCCTGGGAGAGCACCTGCCCGCCGAACACCCGGCCGTGCGGCTGCGGCTGGCTGCGGCCGACGAACGCGTCGGGGCCCTCCGCGCGCAGGTCGAGCACCTCGAGCAGATCGCCGATGGCGTCGAAGTCCGGGTCGTCGGGCGTCGGCACGCGCGGTGTGGCACTCACCCGCCCGAGAGTAGCGCGCCCCGACCCGCCTGCGATGATGCGGATTATGCCGACTCCTCCACCCGGTGCCGTCAGCGTGCCCGTGGCCCTGCGCTGGTCCGACATGGACGCCTACGCGCACGTCAACAACGCGCTCTTCCTGCGTCTCATGGAGGACGCCCGCATCGCGGCCCTCGTGCGCACCCTCGACCTCGACAACGAGCTGGGCAACACCGGGGCCCTCGTCGCGCGCGCCGAGATCGACTACCTCGCGCCGCTGGCGTTCCGGCCGCACGGCGTGGTCATCGACGTCTGGGCCGGTCGGATCGGCGGCGCCAGCTTCGAACTCGACTACCTCATCCGCGACCCGGACGACCTCGGCGACACCGTGTACGCCCGCGCCGCGACGACGATGGTCTGGTACGACGCGCGGACCGGCGCCACCCGGCGGGCCACGCCCCAGGAACGCGCCGGTCTGGAACGCATGGAGGGCGAGCCCCTCGCCCTCGGCCGCTCGGCCCGCGGCGCGGGTGGTGCCCGATGAGCCCGACGCCGCAGCACGTGCGGCTGCTCGACGCGTTCGATGTCGCCGACCTCGACACGTTCGTCGGTCGCGCCAAGACCGCCGATCCCGAGGGCGCCGTTCGGCTCACCGCTCACGGCTCGGTGCTGCTGCTCACCGTGCGGCTCGTTCCCGGAGCCGGGCTGCTCGGCGCCGGGGGAGTGCTCGGTCTGCGGGTGGTCGGGGTGGCCGCGGCCGACAGCCCCGACAGCCCCGACGGCCCCGACGGCCCAGACAGGCGCGACCCGGCTCCGGGCGCGGCGAGCGATGCGGAGCCCGGGGCCGACCCGAGCGTGGACGTCGTCGTCTCCCTGGAGTCGGTCTCGGACCGGCTCGCCCGGATGCGTCGCACCGGCGACCTCGACCTGGCGATTCCGCCGGTGCAGGTGTTCGCGCCCTGGGCCGGTCACGCGCCGCCCCGCACCGGCTGGGAGGCGTTGGGGCTGCTCGACATCGACGCGGTGCGCGCGGTCGCCGAGGCCGGCATCGCCGAGATCGCGACTGGAGCCGGCCAGGGCGGCGGCCCACCGACGGCCGGCGCCCTCGCGGTCGACGAGCTGCGCCGCCGGGTCTGGACCCGACCGGCTCCCGACCTCGCGGGCGGACCCGCCGGGCTCGCGTTCGGCGCGCACGCGCTCGGCTTCCTGCCCCGCGAGCAGCGTTCGACATCGGCATCGACGGTGCGCACGCCGCCGGTGCTCTACCGGCACGGGCCGTGGTGGCGGCTGTCGACGGCCGCCGGCCACGTCATCGCTCGCTGAGCGTTCGCCGCACGCGCACTCGACGTGCGGCGAGGAGCCCGAGGAGGGCGCAGGCCGTGGCCGCGGCCCACACCGCCGGGAAGGCCACGTCGGCGGGCCGGTGCGCCAGCGAGGCGTAGACCGCTCCGGTGAGGCTGATGCCGACCGCCGATCCGAGGGTGTCGGCGAGGGTGAGTCCCGACGAGGCGGCCGCGTGTTCGCGCACCGGGGCGATGCGCAGCATGAGCACCGCCTGCGAGGTCGTGCCCATGCCCATCCCGAGGCCCAGGACCGCCCCGGCCAGCACGGCCAGGGCCGGGGGCGCGGTGAGCGCCGCGAGGAGGGCGTACCCCGCGACCCCGGCGACGACGCACAGCGCGCCCGCCACGACGAGCCGCTCACCCGACTCCCGGAGCCGGTCCCGCCCCTGGATCCACGCGCCCAGCGCCCACCCGAACGACGCGAAGGCGAGCACGAGACCTCCTGCGGCCGTGCTCATCCCGCGGTGGGTGACGAGCCACAGCGGCACGAACGACACGGCCCCGTTGAAGGCCGCGGTGAACAGGCCGCGGGCCAGGACGACGCTGGGCAGGCCCCGTGCCAGCCGCAGCGCGCCGGGCGGCAGGACACGCGGCACGGTGAGCGCGAGCATCCCGATGCCCGCAGCGGCGGCGAGCCACGGCAGCGCCCGCGGCGGCACGAGCTGCGCGCCGGCCCACTGGAAGATCCCGGCGCCGGCGGCCACCCCGGCTCCGAGGAGCATGCTGCGGCGCGCCGCCCTGCCCGGACGGGCCGAGGCACCGGAAACCGCGACCGGTCGCGGGCGGGTGTCGGCGGCGGGGGTCCGGGCGAGCGCGGTCAGCGTGACGGCGACGGCGGGTACGACCAGCAGGAACACGCCGCGCCACGACCAGGCGGCGCTGATCGCGGCGGCCACGAGCGGACCGATGATCGAGGGCAGCACCCAGGCCGCGGACACCCACGCGAACACCCGCGGCCGCACGATCTCGGGGTACACGGCGCCGATGACGACGTACAGGGCGACGACGATGAAACCGGCTCCGAGGCCGGCGAGCACCCGCCCCGCGAGGAAGACCCCCAAGGTGGGCGCCAGCCCCGCGAGCGCGCAGCCGAGTGCGAACGCCACCTGGCCCCACCGCATCACGGGCACCGGACCGGAGGTCTCGATCCACGGCTGGGCGAGCACGATCGCGAGCAGCTGCGCGGTGAACATCGCGCTGAACGCCGACGCGTAGGCGCCCTCGGCGTCCAGGGCGTCGGCGACCGTCGGCATGATCGTCGAGATCGCCATGCCCTCGAACGCGACGATCGTCACGAGCGCGACGAGCGCCAGGGTCAGCGCGCGGTAGACGGGGTCGAGCGGCCGGGGTGCCCGAGGCGTCCGCGACGCCGGCGAGCCACCCCGGCCCGACCCGCCGCCCTCACCGCCCTCACCGCCGTGACCCGGAGGCGGGCTGCTCAGTCGAGAAGCACCCACGCCGCGGTGTCCGTGGGCAGTGCCCCGTCGAGGAGTTCGCCGCTGGCGGCGACGAGCCGGCCGGTCGGCAGCGGCACCGGCTGCTCGCCGAGATTGACGAGCACCGCCGTGCGGGAGCCGTCGTGGGCCTCGTTGACGTAGGCGATCACGTCGTCACCGTACCCGGGCAGGTCGCGCAGGCCGCCGGTGCCCAGGTCGTGCTCGCGGCGCGCGCCGAGCAGCGCCCGGTACAGCTCGAGGGTCGAGCCGGGCACGCCGGTCTGCCGGTCGACGGCCAGCTCGCGATACGCCTGCGGCTGCGGCAGCCACGTCGCGCCGGTGTCGTTGAACCCCAGGGCGGGCGCGTCGGCCTCCCAGGCCATCGGGATGCGGCACCCGTCGCGACCCAGTTCGGTCTTGCCCGACCGGAACCACACCGGGTCCTGGCGCGCGTCGTCCGGCACCTGCGTCGACTCCGGCAGCCCGAGCTCCTCACCCTGGTACAGGTAGGCGGAGCCGGGCAGCCCGAGCATGAGGGTGGTCGCCGCCCGGGCGCGGCGCAGCCCCACGACCGCGTCGGGCTGGGTGTCGCCGGGGCCGATGCCGTTGGGTCGCGGGTCGCCGATCGGCAGCCCGAGCCGCGAGGCGTGCCGCACGACATCGTGATTGGACAGCACCCAGGTCGTCGGGGCGCCGACCGAATCGGCCGCGCGCAGCGACTGCGCGATGACCTCGCGCAGTTCCCCCGCCCGCCACGGGGTGACGAGGAACGGGAAGTTGAAGGCCTGGTGCATCTCGTCGCGGCGCGTGTAGAGCGTGAGCCGCTCGATCGGCTCGACCCACGCCTCCGCGCACAGGATCTTGTCCTGAGCCGGGTCGCCGGCCGGGTTCGCGGCGTCGAGCACCTCGCGCCAGCCGCGGTAGATCTCGTGCACGCCGTCCTGGTCCCACATCGGCGCGGCGTTCGTCGGGATCGCCTCGCGCTCACCGGCTCCGTCGTGGTCGTCGATCATGACGCTCGCCTCGTCCCAGGCGGGCAGCCCGGCGCGCTTGACGAGCCCGTGCGCCACGTCGACGCGGAAGCCGTCGACGCCCCGGTCGAGCCAGAACCGCAGGATGTCGTGGAACTCCTCGCGCACCTGCGGGTGCTGCCAGTTGAGGTCGGGCTGCTTGGAGTCGAAGAGGTTGAGGTACCACTGGCCCTTGGCGCCCGTGGCGGGGTCACCGGCCTGCACCTGCGTCCAGGCCGGCCCGCGGAACACCGAGAGCCAGTTGTTCGGCGGCTCGTCGCCGGTGGGCCCGGAGCCCTCGCGGAAGATGTAGCGCTCCCGCTCGGGGCTGCCCGGCCCGGCGGCCAGCGCCGCCTGGAACCACTCGTGCTCGTCGGAGGTGTGGTTCGGCACGAGGTCGACGATGACCCGCAGGCCCAGCTCCTTGGCGCGCGCCAGCAGCGCGGTGGCGTCGGACAGGCTCCCGAAGAGCGGGTCGATGTCGCGGTAGTCGGCCACGTCGTAGCCGGCGTCGGCCATGGGGGAGCGGTAGAACGGGCTGAGCCAGACGGCGTCGACGCCGAGGTCACGCAGGTAAGGGAGCCGGTTCGTGATGCCGGGCAGGTCGCCGACACCGTCTCCGTCGGCGTCGGCCCAGGACCGCGGGTAGATCTGGTAGATCACCGCGTGCCGCCACCACGCGGCGTCGGGACCGTCCGGGGCGTGCAGCAGCAGCTCATCGGGCCGGCTGTCGGGGCTGGTGGTCGTCTCGGTGGTCTGCAGGGTGGACGTCACGAGCACCCAGTCTGCTGGTCCCCGCATCGCCGATCGAATCGATTCGGGTGGATTCCACATGGCGGACCGGCCGCCGGGGAGCGCGCCCGGTCGCGGGGCGCGCTCACCGCCGGTACATCGGCGCCACCTGCCCCTCGAAGGAGTTCACCATCGAGTCGGCGGCGCGGGTGAGGTAGTCGCGCAGGGCGGCATCGAGCTGGGGATGCAGGTCGTGGGCGGGGCCGACGCGGTCGAGGGCCCCGAGCATGTGCTCCAACCAGTGGTCCCGCATGCGCGGGGTCACCGCGAACGGCACGTGCCGCATCCGCAGGCGGGGGTGGCCGCGATTCTGCGAGTAGGTCGTCGGGCCGCCCCAGTACTGCTCGAGGAACAGCATGAGCCGCTCCTGGGCGGGGGCCAGATCCTCCTCGGGGTACATCGCCCGCAGTTCCTCGTCGCCGGCGACACCACGGTAGAAGTCCGCGACGAGCGCGTCGAAGAACGCGTGGCCGCCCATGGCCTCGTAGTACGTCGTCTGCTCGCTCACCCCGGCATCCTCTCAGTCGGGTCGAGCCGCCGTCAGTCCTGGCTCGGGTTGGCAGGCTTGGTGGCGGCGTCGTTGCGCACGGTGTCGAGGGTGAACGCGCCGGGCAGCAGCACCGGGCCGCGGACGCCGGCCTTCTGCAGCGCGACCTTCGTGCGTTCGAGGATCTCGCGCTGCACGCCCCAGTGCTCGTTGGGGGCGCACTTGACGAGCACCTTGATGATCATCGTGCCGGCGGTGATCGAGTCGACGCCCGCGACGGTGGCCGGTTCGAGCATCGAGCGCGACCACTTCTCCTCGGTCTCCATGCCCTTGACGGCCTTCGTGATGACGGCGATGGCGCGCTCGGGATCCTCGTCGGAGGAGACGGGCACGTCGACCGAGCCGTTCTGCCAGCCCTGCGAGCGGTTCGCGATCTGGACGATCTCGCCGTTGCGCACGTACCAGACGACGCCTTGCATGTCGCGAACCCGGGTGACCCGCAGCGAGACCGCCTCGACGGTGCCGACGACAGCGCCGGTGTCGATGAGGTCGCCGACCCCGTACTGGTCCTCGAGGATCATGAACATGCCGGACAGGAAGTCCTTGACGAGGCTCTGCGCGCCGAAGCCGAGCGCGACGCCGCCGACTCCGGCGCTGGCGAGCACGGGCGCCATGTTGAGACCGACCTCGGTGCCGATCATGAGCACCGCGATCGTCCAGATGACGACCGAGGAGATGCTGCGCAGCACCGACCCCAGTGTCTCGACGCGTTGCTTCTGCCGGTCGGTGTCGACGAGCCCGGAGTCGCTCAGCACCCGGGCCGCGCGGCGTGCGCCGCGCCGCATGGTCGGCAGTTCCGCGGTCGGCACCGGGTCGATGATCGCGACGCTGCCCGACTCCGTGGTCGAGGTGCGGCGGGCGACGAGCGTGCGCACGAGCGTGTTGATGAACCGGTGCGCCAGCCAGCGGGCGAGCACGGCCAACGCGATGATGAGCAGGATGTGCAGCGGGGCGTCGAGAAACCAGTCGCGCGCCTCGTCGACGGTCAGGCCGGCGAGCGTCGCGGGAGCCGGGGCACCCGCGACACCCGAGGCATTCACGGCACCTCGGGCACCCGGGGCGAGCGGTATGAACCCGGACCCGGTCGTCGCGGCCCAGAGTGCGGTCGGGTCGGTGACCAACGTCATGGACAGCATTGTCGCCCGGCCGCCGTCGCCGGCCGCATCGACGGGCCGAGTCGTCGGGCCGCATCGACGGGCCACATCGACGGCCAGGCAGGCGACCGGGCAGGCGGCCGGCGCGTCGCCCGATCGGTCGCGATCGGGCGACGCGGCATAGGATCGACTGCGCCCGACCAGCCCCCAGCCGCCACCCGGAAGGCTTCCCGTGACGACCGACGTGCCCTCAGCCGCCCTCGCCGCCCTGGCCCGCGCCTACGGCGTCGCCACCGAGTACTGGGATTGGCAGGGCCGGCACGTCACGGTCTCGACCGACACGATCCGGGCCGTGCTCGCGGCGCTGGGGGTCGAGGCGAACGACGACTTCGAGGCGTTCCAGGCGCTCGAGGAGACGGTCGACCGGGCCTGGCGGCACCGGGTGCCGCCGTTCACGCTGCACCGCGCGGGCCGTCTCGGTCAGGTGCGGATCCACGTGCCGGACGGGGAACCCGTCGAGGTGTGGGTCGAGCTGGAGGACGGCGGTCGCCACGAGCTGGAGCAGCTACCGGTGTGGGTCGACCCGCGCACGGTGGACGGCGCGCTCGTCGGGGCGGCCACGTTCGCCCTGCCGCCGGACCTGCCGCTGGGGTGGCACACGCTGTGCGCGGCGATCCCCGGGGCCGAGTCGCCGCACGAGGGCACGCTGGCGGTCACGCCCGGACGGCTCGAGGTGTCCGAGCCGCTCGCCTCCGACGGGGCGTGGGGCCTGATGTCGCAGATGTATTCGGTGCGTTCGGCCGACTCCTGGGGCATCGGCGACTTCGGTGATCTCGCCGACATGGCCGTCTGGTCGGCGCACGAGCTGGGGGCCGACTTCACGCTCATCAACCCCGTGCACGCGGCGGAGTTCGACGTGCCGATGGAGCCGTCGCCGTACCTGCCGACCTCGCGGCGCTTCGTCAACCCGATGTACATCCGCGTGGAGGACATTCCCGAGGTCGGCTATCTGGAGGCGGAGCCGCGGGCCCGGGTGCGCGCCCTGGCGCAGCGCACCCAGCGGTTGAACCGCTCCGAACGGATCGACCGCGACGTCTGCTGGGAGGCCAAGAAGGAGGCGCTGCGGGTGTTGTTCGCGCACCCGCGCTCGGCCCGGCGGCAGGCGGCCTTCGACGGCTTCTGCGAGACCGAGGGGCCCGGGCTGCTGGCGTACGCCACGTGGTGCGTGCTGACCGAGCACCACGGCATCCCGCTGCCGGAGGAGCTGTCGGACTCCCACTCGGAGGCGGTGGCCCGCGAGCGCGAGGAGCGCGCCGACGAGGTGCGTTTCGCGATGTGGTGCCAGTGGATCGCCGACCAGCAGCTCGCCGCCGTGCAGCGCGAGGCGCGGGAGGCGGGCATGACGTTGGGGATCATGCAGGACCTCGCGGTCGGCGTGCACCCCCAGGGCGCCGACGCCTGGGGCCTGGGCGACGCGCTCGCCGCGGGCGTGACGGTCGGCGCGCCGCCGGACCCCTACAACCAGCGCGGGCAGAACTGGAGCCAGCCGCCGTGGCGACCGGACCGGCTCGCCGACCGGGGTTACCTGCCGTTCCGCGACATGATCCGCGCCGCGATGCGTCATTCGGGGGCGCTGCGGATCGACCACATCATCGGCCTGTTCCGACTGTGGTGGATCCCGGAGGGCAAGGAGCCCTCGGAGGGCACCTACGTGCGGCTCGACCACGAGGCGCTGATCGGGATCCTCGTGCTGGAGGCGCACCTGGCCCGGGCCGTCGTCGTGGGGGAGGACCTCGGCACCGTCGAGCCGTGGGTGCGCGACTTCCTGCACGAGTGCGGCGTGTTCGGCACGTCGATCCTGTGGTTCGAGCGCACCGAGGACGGGTCGCCGCGCCGCCCGGAGGACTACCGGCAGCTGTGCCTGGCGTCGGTGACGACCCACGACCTGCCGCCCACCGCCGGCTACCTCACCGGTGAGCACATCCGCATCCGCGAGGAACTGGGGGTGTTCACGCGGCCGGTCGCCGAGGAGCTCGCCGAGGATCAGGAGGCGCGCCGCCAGGTGATCAGCGTGCTGGCCGAACGAGGGTTGCTCGACGAACGCGACGACCTGCACCGGCTCGTCACCGACCCCTCCCAGACCCAGCTGGAGCAGATGATCGAGGGGCTGCACCGCTACCTGTCGTGGTCGCCGGCCCTGCTGCTCGGCGTCGCCGTGCCCGATCTCGTCGGTGACCGCCGGGCGATGAACCAGCCGGGGACCTCCGACGAGTACCCGAACTGGCGACTCCCGCTCTCCGGCCCGGACCGCCGGCCGCTCATGCTCGAGGACCTCATGAGCTCCCGTTGGGCTCGTCGCCTGGGCCGGTGCGT
>JBDIAM010000126.1:0-9473 GCA_039812445.1 Piscicoccus intestinalis
CGCCACCGATGGGTCGCCGGCCGATCCGTCAGCCCGGCTGGACGAACGATGGTCCAGTCCAGCCCGGATGCGCGGACGACCTCCTCCTGGGCGTCGTGGTCGGCCAACGGCTTGGCCAGCATGATCGGCGCGATCTGGCGAAGAGGCACGGGCAACTGCTTCTCCGACCCCCCGACACCCAGCGACGTCTGCACGAGCAGTCGACGCACCCCCTCGTGCCGCATCGCGTCAACCACCGCCCGTGTCACCTCGGTGCGAGGTCGTATCTTCCCCTTGACGCCACCAACGCACACGATCACGGCGTCCGCGCCCGCCACGGCCCGCCGGGCGACGTCTGGATCGGTGGCGTCGCCGGTGACGACGTGGGCCGCGCCGGCGCCGGTGCCCGACCGCGAGACAACCGTCACGTCATGATTGGCCGCCAGCGCCTCCTCGACCACCGCCCTGCCGGTGCCGCGGGAGCCACCGACGACGGTGATCTTGCGGGCAGGCCCGTCGGTGCGGGCGACGGGGGCCGCGTGCGCCGCACGAGTGGTGCGGTCCGTGCCCAGAGCGCGCCGCACACCTCCCACGACGCCCTTGGCGATGGGGAAGAGCACGCGTCGCTCTCGGATCCACGGACCGATGGCGTCGCGGTAGGGGGTCAGGCCTGCGTCGTGGCCGAACAGTCGGTCCTCGACGCGGGCGCTCGGCAGGTGCAGTCTGGCGGCCACCGAGTCGACGATCCGCACGACGACGTCGGCGCCGCCGCGGACCGGGTCGGTGCTACGCAGGTTGTCCTTGAGGACGGTCGCGTACGCGCCCAGCGCCGCCAGGTCGGGCAGGCGAGCGGCCTCGAAGTCGGCGAACCACGTCGCGGACCCGCGCGCAGCGTACTCGGCCAGCAGGAACGCGTCCTCCAGGCCGGAGTTGACACCCTCGCCGGTCGGCGGGACCACCGAGTGGGCGGCATCGCCGAGCAGCAGCAGCCACTCCTCGAAGGCGATGCGGTTGCAGCGGACGATGGCCCCGGCAAACGGCTTGCGGCCGAAGAACGCGCGGTAGTCCTCCTCGCTGAGCAGGGGAGCGGTGAGGGGAGCATGTTCCTGGACGTGCGCCCTGAGCGCTCGGACGTGGGCGTCGCTGCCATCCGTCGACAGCAGCAGCGCCTCGGCCTCGTCGCCATGGATCGCGGTGAGCACCACGCACCAACGGCCGTCCGACAGCGTGGCGGTGTAGATCCCTTTGGACGTGAAGATGTGGTGGTCAGCCGGGTCGAGGTCAGGTGCCTCGGCGCCGGGCTGGGAGAACACGACGCGGAATTGGACGCCCCAGTCCTCGACCCTCGCGTCGAAGCTCGGTATCTGCTCGGCCAGCGCACCGCGGGCCTTCGACCAGACGCCGTCGGCGGCAAGCACCCGCGCGTCGGCAGCGTCGACGCTCACCTCACCCTTGCTGGTGGCAAAGGTCAGCGTGCGGTCGGTCAGGCTCAGCGACTCCAGCCGGTGACCGGGGACATAGTCGATCGCGTCGGCGGCGCGCATGCGCTCCATGAGGATCTGGTTGAGGAAGGCGCGCGTCGTCGCGATGAGGGTGCCGCTCTCCAACCGGGCGATGCGCCGCCGGCCCTTGTGGATCTGAAAGGCCTCGACCACCTCGCCTTGGCTGCGCAGCGCCTCCAACAACGCGGGATCGATCCGACGCAGCGCCTCCTGTCCGCGCGGGTTCACGCCGATCGGGTAGCTGTTGTCCGACCTGAGGTCCATCTCCTCGGCGGCCTCGTACACCGTCACCCGGTGCCCGCCGTCGGCCAGCAGTAGAGCGGCGGCCAAGCCCACGGGCCCGGCTCCCACGATGATCATCGGGGTGTTCTCACGCATGGCGGTTCCTTCGTTGACTGTCACCATCAGACGATCACACCCCCGCCGAGCCACCTCCACCGCGGGGTTGCGAGCGAGGGGTCGTTGCCGACTGCCGAGGGTCACCACCGGCCTGCGCGTGATGGCCCAGATCGCCGTCATCATCACCATCGCCTCGGGCTTCGCCGGTGTGCTCCAAGCCACCGGCGAGATCGACCCGCTCATCCGCACGTCGGCCGACCTCATCGGCGGCAACATGACTCTCGGCGACGCCGGCTCCCCCGCCTCCACGATCTCCCTCACAGCGGCCGACGAACCGCGCGATCCCGTGCACAGTCGCAACCGGAGACGGCTGTCGTCGGGCTAGAAGTAGCCTAAGACTCATGCTGAAAGTAGCGTAGAAGTTCGGCTAGAAGTAGCGTAGCGCTGTGAAGTACCTGGCCCGCGCCGTCGACGCAGAGATCGAACGTGCTCTGAGCAGTGCTCCCGCCGTGGCGCTGGAAGGCCCCAAGGGTGTGGGCAAAACCGTCACGGCGACACGCTGGGCGCAGTCGGCCTGGCAGCTCGACGATGCCGCGGATCGCGGCGCCCTGGCAGCCGACCCCCGCCTCATCCGGGAGGCCGAGCCGCCGGTCCTTCTGGACGAGTGGCAGCGCCATCCCCCGATCTGGGATGCAGTGCGTCGGTGGGTCGACGACGGCGCAGCCGCAGGGTCGGCGCTGTTGACCGGGAGCGCGACGCCCGTCTCCGGGGTCGACACCCACACCGGGGCGGGCCGCATCGTGTCGCTGCGCATGCGCCCGATGGCTCTGTTCGAGCGCGGCTCGTGCGCGCCCAGCGTGAGCTTGGGCGCGCTGCTGGCCGGCGATGACACCGTCTCCGGCGCAACGGAGTTCGGCCTTCGGGACTACTTGGACGAGATCTGCGCCAGCGGCTTTCCGGGCATCCGCCGGATGGCGGAAGAGACCCGGCTCGACCTGCTGGACGGATACCTGCGCCGGATCGTCGACCGCGACCTGCGCGATCAGGGGCTGTCCGTGAGGCGGCCCGAGACGCTCCGGCGCTGGCTGACGGCCTTCGCCGCGGCGACCTCCACCACCACGGCGTACTCGCGCATCCTGGACGCCACGACAGGCGGAGACGGCACACAGCCGGCCAAGACCACCACCATCGCGTACCGCGACCATCTGAGCGCCATCTGGCTCCTCGACCCGGTACCCGGCTGGAGCCCGTCGTTCAGTCCATTCGCCCGCTTGCAGCAGGCACCGAAACACCACCTCGCCGACCCCGCCCTCGCGGCCAGGCTGCTGCGACTGCACCCCGAGGGAATGGTCCGTGGGCGCGGCGCCGCGATGGCGGGGCCGTTGTTCGAAGCGCTGGCGACACTCACCGTTCGCGTCGCCGCCCAGACGCACCGGGGGGACGTCGGTCACCTCCGAACGGGCAACGGCGACCACGAGGTCGACCTCATCGTCGAGGGCCGCGACGGACGCGCCCTGGGGATCGAGGTGAAGCTCGCGCGCGACATCGGCGACGCGGACGTCCGGCATCTCCTATGGCTGCGAGAACGGATGGGTGACGACGTGGCCAACCTGGTGGTGCTGCACGCGGGGCCCCGCGCCTACCGCCGGCCCGACGGCGTGTGCGTCGTACCCCTCGCGCTGCTGGGGGTGTAACGCGGGGACCAGCCGACGTGGACCGACGATGGATCCTCCACTCGGAGTGAAGGTTAAGACTTAAGCTTCCGCTGCCCACCGCACCAGGGAAGGAAAACCGCTAGCGCGCGCACCGGCCCCTGGGCTCTCTCGAACCGCTTCGGGAGGAGCCGGTCCCGCCCATCTGACACGATGCGCACGTGGACGCGCCGCCCGACCCCACCGTGGCATTGCGCCGCGAGTTGGACCGGTTGCGTGCCGAGAACGCCCGGCTCACGCGGCTACTCGGGCTGCGCGCGGGCCAGACCGACCCGGCTCCGGCGCAGGCGGCGATCCCGTTGCCCGCGCCGGGCATGGTGACGATGGCCTCCTCGAACGACGACAAGATCGCCCTGTTCGCCGACCGGTTCCGCACCCGGCGCGATGTCTACGCGGTCCGCTCCGAGAACACCCGCACCGGGCAAAGCTGGTGGTTGCCTGCCGTCGCCGGCGGGTGGCGCAAGGGCACCGACCGCCGCTTCGCCCGCTATCTGCCGCTCACGCCGCAAGTCATCGCCGCGCACCTCGCCGGGGAAGCGTTCGTCGGCCTCTACCCGCTCGCGCGCGACAACTCCTGTCACTTTCTCGCCGCCGACTTCGACGGACCCGCCGCGATGCTCGACGCGCTCGCCTACGTCAAGGCGGCTGCCGCACTACGGATCTCGGTCGGCCTCGAGATCTCGCAGTCCGGCCGCGGCGCCCACGCGTGGATGCTGTTCGACGACGCGGTCCCGGCCGTCACGGCACGCACCATCGGCTCGGCCCTCATCCGCGAGGCGATCCTGCTGCGCGGATCGATGGATCTGCGCTCCTACGACCGCCTGTTCCCCAACCAAGACGTCATGCCCGACGGCGGTCTCGGCAACCTCATCGCCGCTCCCCTGCAGGGCCGCCGCCGCAAGGACGGGCTGACGCTCTTCCTCGACACCGCAACCCTGGAGCCGCACGCCGACCAGTGGGCCTACCTGTCGACGCTGGACCGCCTCACCCCGCACGCGGCCGAGCGCATCGCCCGACATGTCGGAGCCAGTTCCTCAGGCGCGCAGGTGACCGCGATGACCCGTTCCTCGGCGACCGCAGTGCACCCTCGGTTGCCGCCGGTGGTCCGTGCCGAACTGGGAGCCGGTCTGGTCGTCGCCGCCGACCAGCTCACCCCTGCGGCGTTGTCGGCGTTCAAACACGCTGCCTCCCTGGCCAATCCGGCGTTCTACGAGTTGCAGCGGCTGCGCAAGTCCACGTGGAACACCCCGCGGTTCGTGCGTGGCTACGACGTGACGCTCGACGACCGGCTCGTCCTGCCGCGCGGACTGAGACATCGCATCGCCGATCTCGCCGAAAAGGCCGGCTCCCGCCTCGAGATCGCCGACGCCCGCACCGCGGGCCGCGAGATCGATGTGACCTTGCGCGCCGAACTGTCCCCTGCCCAGTCAGAAGCCGTCGGCGACATGCTTGCCCACGACGACGGCGTGCTCGTCGCCCCACCCGGTGCAGGCAAGACCGTCATGGCGTGCGCGGTGATCGCTGAGCGCGCCACCTCCGCCCTCGTGCTCGTCGACCGCAAGGCCCTCGCCGAGCAGTGGCGAAGCCGCGTCGAGCAGTTCCTCGGGGTACGACCCGGCCAGCTCGGTGGCGGACGCAAGAAGCTCACCGGCGTCGTGGACATCGCCATGCTGCCCACCCTCGCCCGCCGCGACGACGTCGCCGAGCTCACCAACGCCTACGGCCACGTCATCGTCGACGAATGCCATCACCTCGCCGCCGCGGCCTACGACCACTCGCTCAAACCGTCCGCCGCCCGCTACTGGCTCGGCCTGACCGCGACCCCCAAACGACGCGACGGGTTGGACGACCTCGTCACCTGGCAGCTCGGGCCCATCCGACACACCATGGGCGAGCCCCACGACGACCTGTTGACCGACCCCGCGCGCCTCCCCGGGCCGCGGCGAGAACTGCGCATTCACGAGACGCGATTCACACACGTCGACATCGACCTCTCGGAGCCGGGAGCGCTGGCCACCGTCTACGGCGCACTCGTCGAGGACGAGGCTCGCAACCAGCAGGTGGTCGACGACGTCGTCGGGGCCGTCGGCTCCGGGCGCAACTGCCTCGTGCTCGTGAGACGGGTCGCGCACGTCGAACGGCTGGGGTCCCTGCTGGCGCAGCGCGGCCTGTCTCCCCTCGTCATGCAGGGCGGCATGCCGGTCAGACAGCGTCGAGCCGTGCTTGGACGGCTCGACGACCTACGCCCGGGCGACGGCGGACTCGTCATCGGCACAACGCCGTTCGTCGGCGAAGGCTTCGATGTGCCCGCCCTCGACACCCTGTTTCTCGCCGCCCCTGTCGCCTTCGACGGGCTGCTCGTCCAGTGCGCCGGCAGGGTCGTGCGCGCCCACCCCGGCAAGGAGGTGGCACTGGTGCACGACTACCACGACGTCAACGTCCCCGTCCTGGCCGCGACCCTGCGTCGCCGGATGCCGGGGTATCGGCGGCTGGGTTTCGAGAACACATAGCGGCACGCCCGGCACGAACACTTCGGTTCACGCCTTACGGGTTTCCTCTCGTGCAGAACAATGGGGTTGCACCGCACGGGCTCCGGGCGCAGTTGCACGCCGCCCTTCGCCGGTTCATCCATGAGCCCGTCCCCCGTGGCCTGTTCTTGGCACGGGCACGCGTAGAGGTACGGAGGCAGAGTTACGGTCGGGATGACCCAGACCCGGGGCTCAGCTTGCCGCAAGACCGCGCCGATAGGCCGCCAGCATGTTTGCGCGCAGCGAACGGATGCCCCCGACATCGCGCGCCAAGGACCACATCGACGATTCGTCCGCCGTGAGGTCTACTACGGCCTGCAGGGTCGAGTCAGACATGCCGGCCCGCGCTTGACGCCCGAGACGGAAGGCGCCGGCTGAGAAGAAGTCGAAGTCGCACGCGGCTAACGCATGTTCGTCCGCCCACACCTCGTCGGCATACTCGCCCGATGAGCTCGCCTCCAGGAGAAACCCTAGGTCAACCGCGTCCCGAGCGTGGGTGTCGAAGCGGCGATCGCGCCAGGCCAGAAGCTTCAAGACGCTCTGCGCGGCCAGAGAGGCCACGGGAACGACGACCTCCGGGCGCAGTCGCACGGTGACCGGGGACGCGAGGGCGTCTGCCAAGCCGGTCACATCCAGCCGGAAATCGTTGTCGAAGAGCACATGGCTGTCGGTGGCTACGGCTCCGAAGGGCACTATGTCGACCTGCGTGCCTCCCAACTGAAAGTGCGGCTCGCGCCCCGTCGGATCGATCGTGGCGCTGGCGGTCCGGTACTGCCCCATGGTGCGAACCGCGACAGCGACGTCGAGGTCATGCGTCGCTCGCTGAACAGGAAGGTCGCCGGCGATGGCCCCCAGCAGATCGCGGGCGACGGCGCCGATGAGCACGAGGCCGTCGACGTGGGGCATCAAGCGGTCGACGACCGCAGCGATAAGGTCGACAGGGACGACCTCGTCAGCTCGCGTCGACGCGTCGAAGTACTGCATCTCGCCTCCTCAGCTGATCCGCCGCCTCCCGCAATCTCGGGTCAGAGTCCGCAAACAACTCCGCGTAAACGATCGGTGTCGGCGCGATCCAGCCGTCCTCGGGTAGCCGCCAGAACTTCTCCCGCAATTCGACTGTCCCCTCGGCGTCGGTCACTAGGCGGCCGTGCCGGATCACGGTCGTCGGGAGGGCGTCCGCGTAGATCGATCCGCTCAACGAACGCAGCGGAATGCCCAACGCTTCAGCTGCGGCCTCGCCGCCAAGGTGGGCCCCATCGGCGCGGAACGCCTGCTCGTGCTCCCACCACCCTGGTTCCGCACGAAACGCCCGCGCGGATGCGGTCAGCGTGCGCGAGGCAGCGAACGCGGCCACCCAGCGATGCAACAGCTCCCCGCCGCGCTGCAGCCTCCCGTCGGAGTCCAGGTAACCCTGCTCACGGAGGTCGAGCACGGCCCCCTGCGCCGATCCGATGGAGATGCCTGCCTGCTCGGCCACGACTCGCAACGTCGGAACCGGGTGCTCGGGGCGGGACAGAATCGTGCCGACCGCCTGGAGCCCGGCGCGACGAAAGGCCGCCGTAACGGCATATCGGCTCGGCAATGGGACTCGTGGTCGCCCTTCGACCGACACCGCGATCCCCGGCAAGTGCACCGAGGCGTTCCCCGCCAGATCCACATAATGCAGACCCGCCCCTTCGAGACGGGAGCCCGCTTTGGGTCCGATGGAGACGGCTGTGATCAGCACCGGCAGATCAGTCCCGGCCTTCGCGTCGGCGATACGCTCCGGGCTGGGCATCCCTGGTCCGGTGTGCACGATGAGCGCCATCTGCGAGACGCGGTCGCCTGCGGAGACCTCCACGCGGTTCGCGGCCGCCTTACGCACCACCAGCCCGCGTGCGCTGAGCTGGGCGAGCGCATCGTCTGGGAGCGTTTTCAGCGCTGGCACTGCGCGCATCTACTGTGCTGTTCGGGCTGTGACATACGTTCATATTATATGAACATTTTCTGATTCTTGAACACGTGCACCGCGCGCTCAGCACTCGTCCGCGGATCTAGTTTGGACACCGCCGAGAACCCGATACAGGACGCTGTACCGCCCCCGACCCTGGTCGTGCACCACCAGGGTTTGGTCGTGCCGCTCGCGCTGATGGGGGTGTAGCGGCGACCGGCCGACGTCCGAGAGTGCAGCCTCCCCATTGACGGAAGGATAGGTAGTTAAACTTCCATGAAGGGGCACCTGCGGGAAGGATAAGAACTGACGTGGCGCGCTGGCATGACGACTTCTGGGAGTCCGACATCACAAACGTGCCACGACGGGAACGGCGCTCCGGGGACTACCGGTGGT
Organism: Piscicoccus intestinalis; assembly: GCA_039812445.1. Taxonomy (GTDB): domain Bacteria; phylum Actinomycetota; class Actinomycetes; order Actinomycetales; family Dermatophilaceae; genus Kineosphaera; species Kineosphaera intestinalis_A. The sequence goes on from JBDIAM010000126.1 coordinate 8,387, forward strand.
ACGAGCCCGACCGCGTCGTCGGTCGACCACTCGTCATCGACGAGCGCCTCTCAGAGCGAATCGCTGACGTCGAGCGCACACTTCGATCCTTGGACGGACCAGACAGCGACCTGTTGTCCTCGGTGTCGCGATTCCTCCTCAGATCGGAGGCGATCGCCTCCTCACGCATCGAAGGCGTTGCTCCCTCGGCCAAGCAGGTGGCCCTGGCGGAGCTGGGGACCTCCGAAGAGGTTCAGGGCCTCAGCGCCCAGGCACGACTGGTGGCCAACAACCTCACCATCGTTCAGGACGCCTCCGGAGCCCTTGCCGAGAGTCGCACCATCTCGACGGCCGACATCGAGAGGTTGCACGCGGCCCTGCTGGCGGACGAGCCGCGCTCGCACGGCCTGCGAACTCGACAGAACTGGATCGGCGGGGCGGATCATCATCCGATCGACGCCGACTTCGTGCCGCCCGCACCGGAGCTTGTGCCCGGCTTGATGGACGACCTCCTCACGTACCTCGGGGGCGCCGCCGACTCCCCGCTGGTGCAGGCCGCGATCACCCATGCACAGTTCGAGACGATTCACCCCTTCAGCGATGGGAACGGGCGCGTGGGGCGCGCGCTCATCCATACGGTGCTGACCCGACGGGGATTGACGACGCGCGCCGTGCTGCCCATCAGCCTGGTTCTGGCCACGCGTCGCGACGAGTACATCAACGGGTTGACCGCCTACCGCTACGACTCGGCCGACCCTCTCGTGCAACAACGGGCGTTGGGTCGCTGGATCACGGTCTTCCTCGATGCTGCGGACGACGCCGCTGCCCAGTCCCGGCGAGTCGTCGCCGACATCAAGGCAGTCCGTCAGGAATGGGATTCCCGGCTTGCCACGTATCGCGACACGCAGGGGCGTACCCGGGCCCTCCGCTCGGACTCGGCGACGGCCAGGATCCTGGACACGCTGCCGGCCGCCCCGGTTCTGACCGCCCGGACCGTCGCGCGGGTCTTCGACGTCAGCTCGAAGGCAGCGCTGGCCGCGCTCGATGAACTGCGCGGCGCCGACATCCTCTCGACCCGATCCATCGGACGCGGCACGCGCGCCTACCT